>CASQEL010000477.1 GCA_949427775.1 uncultured Desulfovibrionaceae bacterium | reverse complement strand
TGACTCTATCCTATTTTTGTAATTTACGAAACTTTTAATGTTTAGGGGTACTAGTGCCCGGTGATTCCGTATTTCTTGAGCTTGTATTGGAGCAGGCTTTTCGAGATACCCAACAATTCCGCCGCTTTTACCTGCACCAGATCCGCCCGGACCAACGCGCGCCGGATGAGCGCGGCCTCGATTTTTTCCAGGGTGTCGGCCAGATCCAGTTGCACAGGCAGCAAATCCACGGCGCTTTTGAACTGCGCCTCTTCATCACGGATTTCCGGGGGCAGATTGTCCACTTCGATGGTTTGGCCCTGCACCAGCACCATGCAACGCTCCACAACGTTCTGCAACTGGCGGATATTGCCCGGCCACTCGTAACCTATCAGGTAATTCAACGCTTCCGTACTGAACACTTTGGGCGCAACGCCGTTTTCAGCGGCCAGTTTTTCGGAAAAATGGGCCACCAGCAAAGGGATGTCTTCCCGGCGCTCCCGCAACGGCGGCAAGGGAATTTCCACCACGTTCAGCCGGTAATACAGATCGTCACGGAAGGCCCCGGTTTCCACAAGATGCAGCAAATCCTTGTTGGTTGCGGCCACCACCCGGATATCAACCTCGATTTCCTCCCCTCCGCCCACACGCTCAAAGCGGCGTTCCTGCAACACACGGAGCAGTTTGACCTGCAAATCCGGCGTCAGTTCGGCGATTTCGTCTAGGAACAGCGTGCCGCCGTCGGCCTGCTCGAAACGCCCCCGGCGCATGGCCACGGCTCCGGTGAACGACCCTTTCTCATGGCCGAAGAGCTCGCTCTCCAGCACGCCGGGATTCAGCGCCATGCAGTTGACGGAAACAAACGGCCCATCCTTGCGGGGCGATGTCACGTGAATGGCGCGGGCCACCAATTCCTTGCCGGTCCCCGACTCTCCGGTGATCAGGACGGTGGAGCGGCTGGGGGCCGCCCGATCCACCATGGCCAGCACGTCGCGTATGCCCCGGCTGCGTCCGATGATCTGGTGCGTGCCGTAGCGATCTTCCATAGCTTCCTGCAACAGACGGTATTGGCGGTGCGCCCGCGACAGTTCCGTGGCGTTGTGCAGGGAGAGCAGCAGCTCATCGTTGGCGAACGGCTTGGTGATGTAGTCGAACGCCCCGTACTTCATCACCTCCACGGCGCTTTCGATGCTCCCGAAAGCGGTCATGATCAGCACCGGAATATGCGGCCAGCTTTGCTTGACCCGCTCCAGCACTTCCCGCCCGCTGACGCGCGGCATCTTCATATCCGTGACCACGACGTCCACTTCGGATTCTTCCAGAAAGGCCAGGGCCGTCTCCGGATCGTTGATGGCCGTCACGGCATAGCCCGCGTCCAGAAGCAATGCTTCCAGCACGAGCAGGTAGTTTTTTTCGTCGTCTATGACAAGAACATGGGATTTTTCACTCATGCACGACTGTCCCTGGGGGTCTCGTCCTGCGGCGGTTCCACCGCTTCCGGCAGCAACACGCGCACCAGCGCGCCGCCTTCC
>CASQEL010000476.1 GCA_949427775.1 uncultured Desulfovibrionaceae bacterium | reverse complement strand
CTGGGGGGCAAGACCATCGTCTCCTTGCGCGAGACGGCGCTGGAGGAGGGACTTTTCCCCGAGCACCCCTGCCCCCACGGCAAGGCCTGCCCGCTTCAGGAAAGCCGCACCTGGTGCCATTTCACATGTGACGCCGCGGGCGCGCCCGAATGGCTGACCGCCCTGTCCCGGGACGCCCGACTGCACAAGGATGCCCTGAGCCTGGCCTTCGTCCTGTTGCGTCCGATGCCGGAACCGCCAGAGACGCGCGGACTGCCGGGAGCGCGGGTCGTTTCCGCGCCCTTTGCCGTTCCCGGCCTGCCGGGCCTGGCCCGTTACGCCTGCACCGGGCGCGGCCTGGCTGTGCTGGCCGACAGCGCGGCCTGCCCTTCCGGAGCTCTGGCGGATGTGACCTGGCCCGGCGGGCCGGATAAGGATCGCAAATCCGGAGCCTGGATACTGATGCCCCAGGCGTATGAAGCGCCCCGGACGCCAGCATCGGAAACACCGCCGCCGCGACCTGCTCGACCGGCCGCAACGCGGCCTCTCCCGCCGCGTTCCGCGAAAGGGCCTTCGCGCTCCGGGGGACAGCGGGCCGACGCAAAAAAAGCCCGGCGGCAGGCCGGGCCGAAAAAACGGGGAACAGCATAGCGTATCACCTCCCGCCCCCGGAGCATACGCGCAAGAAAAATGCGCCTATGCTCCGGCCGACGGGCGAAAAAGCGTAACGCGCCGCGCGTTAGGCGGATTTTTTGGCCGCCCGCTGTTGCCGCAGCCAGCCGTACCAGTCTTCGAGTCCCTGCCCCGTGCGGCAGGACACCTCGCAGATGGTCAGATCCTTGTTCAGACGGGTGGCGAAATCGCGAGCCCGCCCCATATCAAAATCCACATGGGGCAGCAGATCCACCTTGTTCAGCACCATGCAGGCGGCCAGATTGAACAGCAGCGGATATTTTTCCGGTTTGTCGTCGCCCTCGGTCACGCTGAGCAGCGCCACCTTGGCGTCCTCGCCGCAGTCGAACTCCACCGGACACACCAGATTGCCCACGTTTTCGATGAACAGAATATCCATCGCCGCCGGGTCCAGTTGGGCGAGCGCGTCCATCACCATGTTGCTGTCCAGGTGGCAGCCGCCTTCGGTATTGATCTGCACCGCGCGGGCTCCGGTGGCCGCCACGCGGCGGGCGTCGTTGTCCGTCTGAAGATCGCCTTCGATCACGGCCATGCGGAATTCTTCCCTGAGATCGCTCAGGGTGCGTTCCAGCAGTGATGTTTTGCCCGCGCCGGGCGAACTGATCAGGTTGAGCACCAGCACGCCGTGGCGCGCGAACAACGCGCGCAACTGCGCGGCCATTTTTCCGTTGGCCTCAAGCACATTGCGAATGACGGGAATTTCCATGGTTCTCCTTATGTCGTAACCGTCCGTACCCGGTCCGGGATCGACGGACGCCGTGAACATTTTATCCGTGATTTCCGCCGGGTTCGGCGATCCGCCCGACCACGCGACACGTCGGCATTCATTCCGCCTCAATATGCTGGATATACA
>CASQEL010000475.1 GCA_949427775.1 uncultured Desulfovibrionaceae bacterium | reverse complement strand
GGAACGGCTGGCGCGGGGCGTTTCCATCGTCGTCTTTCCCCAGAGCACGCGGACCCTGCGTTTTGATCCGGCGCGCTTCAACACCATCGGCGTCAAGCTGGCCCGCCGGGCGGGCGTGCCCCTGGTGCCCCTGGCCGTGAAAACCGACGCTTGGGGACAGGGACGGTTGATCAAGGATTTCGGTGTGATTCAGCCGGAACTGCCCGTTCATTTCCGTTTCGGGGAACCGCTGCGCGTGGACGGACCGGGCAAGGCCGAGCACGCGGCGGTGTGCGCATTCATCGGGGCGGCGCTGGAAGAGTGGGCGGCTGAAATCTCCCAGGCTCGGCCCGCATAAATCCGCCTGTACCTCCCTCACGTGAATATTCACACGGGAACTTTCATGATCCGTAAAACCATGTATGCGTCTCTGAAACCGTATGTCACCCGCGACGGTTCCGTGATCCGTGCGCCGGAAACGGAGAAACGGTCATGACCGACACTCCTCTGCCTGTCCGCCCGGAAACGGCGGCGGATTTTCCGGCCGTGCGGGAACTGGTGACGGCAGCTTTCGGTCGCGCCGACGAGGCCTGTCTGGTGGAACGCCTGCGCGCCTGCGAGGCGTATATTCCCCAACTGGCTCTGGTGGCGACGAGCGCCGATGGGAAGGTGGTGGGGCATCTTATGCTGACCCGTCTGCCCATTCACCTGGATCGGGGCGGCAGCGCACCGGCCTTGGCCCTGGCCCCGGTGGCCGTGCGTCCGGACAGACAGCGCGCCGGCGTGGGATCGGCGCTGGTGTCCCAGGCTCTGGAGCGGGCCGCCGGGCTGGGATTCGGTGCGGTCATAGTGCTGGGACATCCGTCCTACTATCCCCGTTTCGGGTTTTTGCCGGGCGGCGCGTTCGGCGTGCGCTGTCCGTTCGACGTGCCGGGCGAAGCGTTCATGGCGCGGGAACTGGTTCCCGGCGCGTTGCGTGAGTGCGAAGGGATGGTGGTGTACGCGCGGGCGTTTATGGAGGAAGATGCGTTATGAGCGAAGGGGGATTCGGCGTCATCGCGTTCGTGGCCGAACAACGCATCCGGGAAGCGCAGGATCGGGGCGAATTCGAGGGGCTGCCCGGTCAGGGCAAACCTCTGAATTTGGAGGACGACAGTATGGTGCCCGAAGACCTGCGCATGGCCTACAAAGTGCTGCGCAATGCGGGCTATATTCCGCCGGAACTGGCGGAACGCAAGGAAATCACCACGCTTGTGGAAATGCTGGAGCAGTGCGCGGACGAGCAGGAGCGCGTGCGGCAGATCCGGAAGCTCCGGGTCATGCTCGGCCGGGCGGCCGCGCGCCGCAACCGTCCGGTGACGCTGGAGGACAACGATCCGTACTACCAGCGGATCGTGGAACGCATAACCCTGGCGGAGCGCAAGCGCTCCGTGCCCAAGGAATAGCGGAGCGGTTTGGCGCCCACGATTTCTTCAGCAAAATGTTTGCGCCTGACCGTCCGGTTTCATTCAATCTCGCTGCCGTCATTTCGCGGGAAAAGCGTGGTTTTCC
>CASQEL010000474.1 GCA_949427775.1 uncultured Desulfovibrionaceae bacterium | reverse complement strand
GACTCCATACGCGGATGGCTCCCGGCCACGGGCACGATCAACGCCGCCGGAGGCAACTCCTCCCCGGCCGCCGTAGCCGAAGCCCCCCGGCAGGGGCCGTCCGGAACAAGCCCCAGCACCACGTCCCGGCCCGCCCGCCACAGCCGCCACAGCAGAAGGCACTGTGCCGCCGCCGTCAGCATCCAGACAACAATCATGGCGTCCCCCTTCAGGGTTTTGCGCAAGGCATCGTCGTTTCGAAGGGAGAGAACGCCCCTTCGGCCGCGAGGGGGCCTCCCCCGCAGGCGCGGTTCTCCCGCCCGCTACTCCGGCAGCGGGCGGCAGTCGTCCCCGGTCAGGCGGGCGTGGGGCGTCCTTTTGGCCGTCAGCGACACCGTGCGGCCGCTCCTGAGGGTGATCGCCCCGTCCACCGTGTCCGGCGACGTGTATTTTCCTTCAAACCTGTGGCCGGAATGGTGCCGGGCCGTTATCCGGCCGTTTTGCACCGCGCCCTTCACATGGTAGACGTCCACGTCTCCGTTGCGCAGTCGCAGCAGCACCACGCCACGCGCCTCGCCCGACGGCTTGACGCACAGACCGATGCGGTAGGTGGATGTGTACAGGGAACCCGTCCACAACTCGCGGCGCTCCTCCCCGGCCAAAGGCGCGGGAGCGTTGCGCGCGGGATCCCCCCGATCCGTCAGCGCCGCCGCGCTTTCGGCGGCATTTGGAGACGGGACTTCCGCCGCGCGCAGCGGTTGCGGTCCGGACAGTCCCGACGCCGACCAGAGGAGAACGGCCGCCGCGACGAGCGCAATCCGGCTCCGCCTTGCGGCGGACGCGGAACGCTTCCCGCCCCCGGCGACGCCGCCCGGAAAACGCCGGATCATGCGCCGTCCCCGCCCGCGCGCAGGGTCCACAGACGCTCGAACAGTTTGGAATGCGTCTCCACCATGGTGTCGAAGGCAAACTCCCGTTCCACGTACCGACGGCCCAGCAGGCCCATGCTCTCACCCTGGCCGGGTGATTCCAGCAGACGGCGGATATGGTCGCCCAGGGTCACGGCGTCGCCGCAGGGCGCGAGCAGGCCCGTTTCGCCGTTGCGCACCAGAGCGGAAACGCCGCCCACGTCGGTGGCCACCACGGGCAGCCCGGAGGCCATGGCCTCCAGAATGACGTTGGGCTGGCCCTCGCGCACGGAGGCCAGCGCGAAAACCTGGGCGCTCTGGTAGTACATCCGGGTGTCCGTGGCGGCGGGCAGGATTTCCACCCGTTTCTTGAAGGGCGGCCCCTCAATGAATTTGCGCAGGGTGAACTCCTGCGGCCCGTCGCCCACAATGCGCAGTCGGGCGTTGGGAATGGCCGACAGCACCCGGCCGAAGGCCCGCAGCAGGGTCATGTGGTCCTTGTCCGAAACCAAACGTCCCACGCAGAGCACCTCCGGCCCACGCTCGCGCAGGGGGGTTTGGCCGGGGACGAAGAATTCCGTGTCCACGCCGTTGGGTATGTAGGTCACCCGGCCGGAGGGCATGCCCATGTTGCACAGAATATGGTA
>CASQEL010000473.1 GCA_949427775.1 uncultured Desulfovibrionaceae bacterium | reverse complement strand
CATGGTTATCCTTCAGCGAAGACACCAGGGAGGCGGACGCCATGACGACGACAACGTTTGATTCCCTCGGCTACTTCCGGAAGCTGAAAGCCGCCGGAGTGCCGGAAGAGCAGGCGCAAGTGCAGGCGGACGCCATGCGCATGCATACGGAGACGCAGGCCGCCGCTCTGGAAAAGGCACTGAACAAGTACGACGAAGCCGGCCGCAAGGATCTGGCCACCAAGGGCGATATTCAGGATGTACGCAATGAAATTCAGGATGTGCGCATGGAAATTCAAGGCGTGCGCAATGAGCTTGCCGACACCAAGCACGAAATCCTGAAATGGATGATTGCTACAATGGTTGCCCAAACGGCGCTTATTGTGGCCGTTATCGCCTTCCTCAAGTGATTTCTCGGCAAGCCGCGGCGCACAGGGCAAGAATAAAGGCTCTCCGGCAACAGGGGGCCTTTCCTGTTGCCGGGGGAATCCGGCCGAATAAGAACATTGACGCCCTGTTTCATCCTGTGGAGCAAACGTGTTGCGCAAGAGGAAACATCATGCTGATGAGAAAAACTGTCCTGGCGGTAGTGTGCCTCCTGTTGGCTGTTCAATCGGCTGCCTTCGCAGCCGGCACGGTGCTTGTGCCGGGCAAGGAAAATTCTCCCGAAATTCGTATCCCGGACGGCATCCCCATGCCGCCCGATCCGGATGGGGCCGCCATTTGCTGGAAGGGTGAGGCCGGTTTTTTGATCCGCGTGCCTGAAGGCTGGCGGAATGTCCCGCAGTCGGCGGCCCACTATAACGTTTGCCTTATGGCCATACCCGATGGTTCCAGTCCCCAGGATTTTCCGGCCCTGTTGTATCCCCGGATTTTTTTCCGTTCCCCGAACAAGTCCCCCGCGGACATGGCGGATAATGCCGCGCAGGTCGCACGCCGGGATCTGGCGCGCGCTCCCGGTGGAGAAAACATCTCCGTCCACGCGGGGGAAAGCTTTGTCTCCGCTCCGAATTTGCCGGTGGAAATCCGCTACTTCGATAACGGTCCGTATCCAAACGTATTTGAAGCTGTCGCGTATGTGGTGCATGACACATCTGTTTTGGGCCTGGTGCTATCGGCCAAAACCCGCGATGCCCGTGATGCATTTTTACCCGCTCTGCTCAAATGCGCCCGTGACGTACACCCCATACAGGTCAAAGATGCACGGGCGCGTCAGAAGAACAAGTAATCATGGCTGAGTGCGGGAACATCCGCGCTGTGCACCCACGAGGGAAGAAGGCTGTTACCCTCAAATACAGTTCAGGCGCATCGTCAGGGACAGCCCTTATTGCCTCGCCTGCCGCAACGCCGCCTTTTTTCGTCGCGGGACGCTGAAAAAATATCGCGGGGCGGGAGCTGTTATAAAGCCCCCACCCCGCGAAACGTGCGGATAAAGATTTTACACGGCTGTTATGATGTCCGCGCTGTACGGCGGCTGCCGTTTCACAAGAAAAACAGCCAGGTCAGTCTTCATTAAAATGCCGTCCGTGAAAAGCCGAATTTTTTCGGCCTGCAAGGCGCAAGGCAAGCATTGG
>CASQEL010000472.1 GCA_949427775.1 uncultured Desulfovibrionaceae bacterium | reverse complement strand
GCCGACGGAAGCCTGATGCCCTTCACCAAGAGCGTCGAACTGCGCCTGCCGCAGGAATCGCTGAAGGATATCGCCGTGGTGGATACCCCCGGCCTCAACGATCCCGTCGTTTCCCGTTCGGAAAGAACCAACGCCTATCTGAATCAGTGCGACGTGGTCTTTATTGTGAGTCCCGCCGGACAATTCGTCTCGCTGGAAGATACGGGGCTCATGGATCGCCTCTCCTCGCGTCAGGGCGTGCGCGAACTCTATCTTGTCGCCTCCCAGGTGGATAATCAGATCTTCGGCGACGAATGCATTCGGGCGCGCGGCGACCTGCACAAGGCCATTGCCCATGTGGAAGAGGATCTGAGCGCCCATGCCCGCGAAACGCTGGCCCATATCCGGCGGGCCTGCCCCGAAACGGAGGGGCAGTTCGATCAACTGCTTTCGGGCAACAGCCGCACCATCATCACGTCCTCCATATGCAACGCGCTGGCGCGCCGCTATGACGAACCGGCAACATGGGACGAAATGATGCGCACGGTGCACACGAATCTCTCGCAAGCCTACCCCGACTACTTCGACAACAGGGAAGCCGCGCTGGCCGCGCTCTCCAGACTGGACGGCACCTCCCGCATCGCCGCCGCCATAGCGGATGCGCGCCGGAAAAAGGACGACATTCTGGCGCAGCGGCGCGAAAATCTGCTTGCCGGACAGGCCAAAAGCGCCGGCGAATACGCCAAGGCGCTGCAAGGCCGGGTACGGGAAAAAATCGCGGAGCTGCAACGCACGGATCTTGCGGACATTCAGAACAGACAGCGGAGCCTTCAGACCATCCGCGCCAGGGGCACGGCCGCCGTGGACGAGTCCTTCGACACGACGCTGGACGAATTCCGCTGCGCCCTGCGCAACGCCATAGAGAAGAAGCGCGGCGAACTCTTTGCCGAAGCCCGCGAAGGCGTGGACAATGCCGAAGACACGGAAACCCGTACCCGCACCTGGACAACGGGCTGGTTGTTCTGGAAAAAGCATCACTCCGAAGATTATACCGTCACCGTTGTCATGGCGGGCGCTGTCAGAAACCAGCTCAACAACTTGCGCGCCGATCTCGAACAGACCCTGCTGACAGAGCTGGAACGCTGCAAGATGGAATGGAAAAGGAGTGTGCAAACCCAGGTGACACGCGCCCTGCGCGACGCCGTCAACGACGACAGCATCATTGACATCAATGCCGTCAAAATGGCCATGCGACGGCAGGTCAACAGCATGGAAATCCCGACGCTGGATTTCAGCGCCTGCACCTTCACGTCATCCGCGACCGGCAAGCTGGAAGGATCGTCCGCCGAATCCTATATGGAGAAGGCGCTGGAGTACCTTACCGATCTGCGCAATTACTTCCAGAAGCAGACAAAGAAATTTATCCGGGACGTGGAAAATTCCGTGCGTCAGTTCAGTATGTCCGACATGCTCTTTGGCGACATCAACAGCCAGGTTGAGGAACTCGAACAATCCCTGCAAAACAAACAGGCCAGTATCCAGCGTCTGGAAGCCTGCCTGCGGGAAATTGAGGAGGCGCATCATGCCTGAAAAC
>CASQEL010000471.1 GCA_949427775.1 uncultured Desulfovibrionaceae bacterium | reverse complement strand
GCCCGCCGACGCGGACATCAAGGCTCTGCACGCGGATGGTCCCGAAGCGTTCCGCAAGCTGATGCAGATATGACGGAGGCCCGTTTGGCCGGAGAGACCTTTCTCCTCTCCTGTTTATTGCAATTTTACGGCAAACGTTTATTGTCCCTACAGTCCTTGCCCGACTCTCCGACAGCGAAGGACCGGGCAAAGAAACACGGTTGCCGCGTTACGTCACGGCTACAGCGCCGATACTGAGAGGAACCATGCGCGCCACACAACTGCTGTACACCACGCTGCACGACATCGTGCGGGATATGGGATTGTCCTGGCCTGAAAAAGCCGTCATCGAACCGCCCAAAGACGCCGCGCACGGCGATTTGGCGGCCAACATCGCCCTGGTGCTGGCCCGCGAGGCCAAAACCAGTCCCAGAGAACTGGCCGGGCGCATCGCCGCGGCCCTCACGGAGCGCTCCTCGTCCATAGCCGGGGCGGAAGTGGCCGGTCCCGGATTTTTGAATGTGACCTTCAGCCCGGATTTCTGGCGGCAAACCGTGCGGGAAGTGGAAAACGCCGGTTCCCGCTACGGTATGTCCGGCGTGGGCGCGGGACGCAGAACCATGGTGGAATATGTGTCCGCCAATCCCACCGGCCCCCTGCATATCGGCCACGGTCGGGGCGCGGCTGTGGGCGACACGCTGGCCCGCCTGCTGCGTTTCGCCGGATACGACGTGACGACCGAGTACTATATCAACGACGCCGGACGTCAGATGCGCCTGTTGGGTCTTTCCGTCTGGCTGCGCGCACGGGAGGTTTCCGGGCTGCCCGTGGACTGGCCCCAGGATTTCTACAGAGGCGGATATATAACGGATATCGCCCGCGAACTCTTGCAATCCACGCCGGATCTGCTGCAAAAGCCGGACGACGAAGCCCGGGATATCTGCTACGAATACGCCATGCGCACCATCATGGACGGCATCAAGGCCGATCTGGCCCGTTTCCGGGTGGAGCATCAGATCTGGTTTTCGGAAAAATCCCTGGTGGACAGGGGGGCTGTGGATCAGGCGTTCGCCCGCCTCAAGGAGGCGGAGCAAAGCTCTGTAGTGCAGGAGGCCTTCGTCCGTTTCAAGGAGGCGGCCGAACGCAGCCGGGAAGCCGAGCGCAACAGAAAGGCCAAGGCCGATCCCAACGACGCCAGGGGCGACAAGGACGAGGCGTTTACCGAGGCCGAGGAAGCCGCGCTGCCGCTGGTCACCGAAAAGAACGGCGCGCTGTGGTTCCTCAGCCGCAAACTCGGCGACGACAGGAACCGGGTGCTGCGCAAGTCGGACGGCTCCCTGACCTATTTCGCCTCGGACATCGCCTACCACAATGACAAATTCACCCGCGGCTACGACTATCTGATCGACGTCTGGGGCGCGGATCACCACGGGTACATTCCCCGCATGCGCGCGGCCATCACCGCCCTGGGGCGGAACCCCGAAGATTTCGCGGTGGTGCTGATCCAGTTGGTCAATCTGCTGGAAAACGGCGCTCCCATCAGCATGTCCACCCGCGCGGGCACTTTTGAAACCCTGGCCGACGTGGTCAAGGAA
>CASQEL010000470.1 GCA_949427775.1 uncultured Desulfovibrionaceae bacterium | reverse complement strand
TTTTTGGGCTCCCTGGTGCGGTCCGTGCCGTGCTGTGGGGCCTATTATTGATGAACTGTCCACCGAATACGAAGGCAAGGTGCTTGTCGCCAAAATGAACGTGGATGAAAATCCTTCCACCCCGACGAAATTCGGTATTCGTGCCATCCCTACGTTGATCATCTTCAAAAACGGCGAAGCCGTGGAGCAGATCACCGGCGCGGTGACCAAGGCTACCATTAAAGATATGCTCGCGCAGAAGGCGTTGGCATGAGTTTGTATGACGCCGTCGTCATTGGTGGGGGACCGGCGGGCCTGACCGCCGCCCTCTACCTTGTGCGTTCCGGGTGCCGCGTGGCGCTGGTGGAGAAGCTGACGGCCGGAGGACAAATCCTCCAGACGGAAGCCATTGAAAACTATCCGGGTTTCCCTAAGGGCATCAAAGGATGGGAACTGGCGGATCTGTTTGCCGCTCATGTGGAAGACATTCCGCTGGACAGATTCAGCGATGCCGTGAACGCCATGGAAAGCGGCCCGGACGGGCACCGTGTCCGGGTAGGGGAAACATGGCTTGAAACCAAAACCGTGATTCTCTGTTCCGGAGCGCGTTATCGGCATCTGGGGCTGGCCAATGAAAAGGAACTGACCGGGCGGGGCGTATCCTACTGCGCCATATGCGACGGAAATTTTTTCCGCGGCCAGACGGTCGCAGTGGTGGGAGGCGGCAATACCGCGCTTGAAGAATCACTGTACCTTGCCAAGCTTGTGGGCAAACTGCATCTTGTTCACAGACGCGACGCCTTCCGGGGCGCCAAGATTTATCAGGATCGCGTCATGGGGATGCCCGAAAAGATCGACATTATCCGCAGTTCCGTTGTTGCGGCTATTCACGGTGTCGACAAGCTGGAAGGCGTGACATTGCGCAGCGTCACTACCGGAGAGGAGCGATTCTTGCCGGTGGACGGACTTTTTGTGTTTGTAGGCATGGAACCCAACGGAGAATTTTTTCCGGAGGCATTGCAGCGTGATCCGCAGGGATTTGTCATCACGGATACGGAAATGCGCACCAATGTGCCGGGAATTTTTGCCGCGGGGGATATTCGCTCCAAAATGTGCCGCCAGGTGACGACCGCTGTGGGTGATGGCGCGACAGCGGCCCAGGCTGCCTTTGTCTATCTGGAACACCTCAATGCATAACTCTTTCTTTCGCGCGCTGGTTCTGGCTGTCAGTGTGCTGATGCTTTCCGGGTGCGGGGTCATTGACTATTTTTATTTGCCTCCTCCGGAAGATACGGCACAGGAGCTTTTCGAGTCCGCCAACGATGACATGCATGAAAAGAATTATGTGGGGGCCATCGAGCGGTATAATAAATTGCGGGAGGCCTATCCCTTCAGCCCGTACACCATCGATGCCGAACTTTCTTTGGCGGACGCGTATTTTCTGGATGGAGAATATCCCGCCGCTGTGGAAGCCTACAAGGATTTCGAATCGTTGCATCCCCGGCATCAGGCTGTTCCCTATGTGTTATATCAGATCGGGGCGTCACGTCTGAATGGTTTTATTTCCATAGATCGCCCCACGAATGATCTCCAGGA
>CASQEL010000469.1 GCA_949427775.1 uncultured Desulfovibrionaceae bacterium | reverse complement strand
CCCGAAGACAGCAGCCCCATGTAGGCGGCGGGCGCGACGAACGGTCCGGCGTCCGGTGGGGCCAGAAACCGGAGGATCGCCCACTTGAGCCAGTTGGCCCGCCGCACGGCCGGAAGCGGCCTGTCCACGGGCAGGGCCGCGAAAAACGGCTCCCGCACGAAACGGCAGCGCCGGAAACCGTAGCGCGGCCCCAGTTCCCGCAGCATGGCGAAAATCTCCGGAATCATGTGCACATGCTGGTGCGAATCGAAATGCGTGGGCCGGATGTCCAGATCGGCCATGGCCCGCAGCTGGGCCTCCAATTCCCGCCGCACCTGACGGGCCAGTTCGCGCCGTCCCGGCAGCACGCCCAGACGCACGAAGAGCGACTCTGCCGAGCAGCGAAACACCCCCTGTCCGTCCACCAGCAGCGGCACATCCTCAGGTGCGCTCAGGCAATGCCCGTCAGTCAGGGACAGGTGCAAGCCTACCGGCAGCCCCAGCGGCCGCGCCACCCTGACCAAAGCGTCTTCCCAGCAAGGCATGGTCAGCATCAGCGACGCCGAAGTCACCACGCCACGTTCCGCGCCCCGGCGGATGCCCGCGTTGACCGAGGGCGTAGCCCCCAGATCATCCGCATTTACGATGACGCCTATCCGCCGCATGCGCTCCTCCCGTTTTCCCGTATGTCCGCAGCCGCCGATCCGCCGTCCGACGGAAGGCGTTTTCTATGGATGATGTAGCTGGGTCGCTGTTTTGAGGCCATATGAATCTTGCCTATATATTCGCCGATGACACCCAGGCACAGCAACTGCACCCCGCCGAGCAGCAGAATGCAGCACATCAGCGACGACCATCCCCAGGCTGTTCTGTCGAAAAAATACGTCCAGAGTATGCAGCCGAGATACACCAGACAGGCGACGATGGTGCAGACCCCCAAAATGCCGGCGAAGCGCAAAGGAAGAATACTGAACGAGGTCACACCGTCCAGCGCCAGCCGAAACATTTTGCGCCAGGTGTACTTGCTTGTTCCCCGGACGCGTTCGGCGGGCGTGTATTCGATGCAGCACTGGGAAAATCCCATCCAGGGAATCAGGCCCCTCCAAAAGAAGGCGTCTTCCTTGAGCTCCCTGCAGATATTCGCCAATTTTTCGTCCAACAGGCGGAAATCGGCCGCTCCCTGCGATACCGGGACAGGCGACAGCCATGAAAGAACCCTGTAAAAAAGACGTGAGAAAAAACATTTGGGAGAGTGGTCCTGGAGAGAATCTCGACGCAGCGTCAGCACCGCGTCGTATCCCTCGCGCCATTTGCGGATCAGGCGCGGCAGCATGGAGGGCGGATGCTGCATGTCGGCATCCATAGAGATGACGCAGTCTCCCACGGCGTAGTCGAAACCGGCCTTCAGGGCGTTCTGGTGCCCGAAATTCCGCGAAAAGCTCAGATAACCCACCCGCGCGTCCTCGCGAGCCACGGCCTCAAGAACTTCGACGGTGCCGTCCTCGCTGCCGTCGTCGATAAAGAGGAGACGCCAGTCTTCCCCCTCCAGTTCCACGCGCACGGCCTCGTGCAAAACGCGCACATTATCGCGCTCGTTATA
>CASQEL010000468.1 GCA_949427775.1 uncultured Desulfovibrionaceae bacterium | reverse complement strand
TCTGCTTGTTGAACACCTTCCTCCCCCACGCCCCCTCCTTCCTTCAAGAACTTTTGTTATGGTCGGCGAAGAGACGCCGCAACGCGCGCGGACAGCCCACCCGCCGCCGTCCCCCGGCGATACGCAAAAAAAGAGCCGCGTGGGTGATCAGGACAATCGCGGGAAGCGGGCAAGTATTTTATAGCGTGTACCAAATGAAAGCAGGTACACGCCATGCCGACGCTGCTCCGGCAAAGACGGGAAATCAGCCCGGGGCGAACCGCGTTTCGCCGCGGGGACAAATTCAAAGCGTACATGCTGTAGCGGTCGATATGAGAGAGCACTGTGACGTACCGGAATCCGGAAGGCGGAAGTAGGAAAGACGCTATTCTTCCTTCAACTCTCTGGTCATCAGTTCTGTTACCGCGGCGCGGGGCGGCTTTCGATGGTACAGAATGGCGTGCACAGCCCCGGTGATGGGCGCGGACACGCCCAGCTCTCCGGCCAGCGCGTAGACGGCCTCCGTTGTTTTGACCCCCTCGGCCACCATGCCCAGCGAGGCGGTGATGTCTTCCAGAGCCTCGCCACGCCCCAGACGCAGCCCCACCTGCCGGTTGCGCGACAAATCTCCGGTGCAGGTCAGCGTCAGATCGCCCAGTCCCGACAGTCCCATAAAAGTCCTGGCCTGCGCCCCCCGGGCCACGCCCAACCGGCTCATTTCAGCCAGGCCCCGCGTCATGAGCGCGGCGCGGGCATTGTGCCCGAAGCCCAGACCGTCGCACAGTCCGGCGGCGATGGCCATGACATTCTTGAGCGCGCCGCCAAGTTCCACGCCGATGACATCCGTGCAGGAATAGCAGCGAAACCATTCCGTGGAAAACACTCCACGCAGGCGCGCGCCGAGAGTTTCATCGGCACACCCCAGCACCACTGCCGTGGGCCGGCGATCCAATACCTCGGCGGCGAACGACGGTCCGGACAGCACGGCATAGCGCGGCTTGAGATCATCCAGCACAGCCAGCGTCATCTGCCCCACTGTTTCCAGACGCATTGTCTCCAGCCCCTTGGCCGCGTTGACCAGCACAGCGCCGGGAGCCAGTCGGGATTTCGCCGTTTCCAGAAAAGAACGCACCTGCTGGCAAGGCACGGCCAACACCGTCACATCCGCCTCGGCCAAGACTGCCGACGTCGTTTCGGCCCGCACGGCGGGATGCAACCGCCGCCCCGGCAGGTACCGGGGATTTTCGTGCCGGGAATTGACGGCGGCGGCGACAGCGGCATCCCGCAACACCAGTCGCACCTCATGGCCGCCCACAGCCAGCAGATGGGCCAGGGCCGTTCCCCAGCTTCCGCCGCCGACGACAGCCGCCCGCAACACGCGCGCTTTATCCATCAGCACTCCTCCTCGGACATTTTTCATCTGTATCATGTTCCGCATCCGTCCGGCAAATTTCGTTCGCGACGGCATTACCGCCTTCTTCCGTCCCGCGGCATTGCAGGGCCGACATTGACCTTGCGGCGGATTCACTCCGGCATGGCCCGATGTGTGCCTTGCGCCTTGCCGGTCGAAAACATGCGACGTTCGCGGACGACGTTTGCAT
>CASQEL010000467.1 GCA_949427775.1 uncultured Desulfovibrionaceae bacterium | reverse complement strand
GCTGACCCTGGCCGAAAACGTGGCCCTGCCTCTGAGCGAACATACGCGCCTTCCCCGCCGAACCATCCGCGCCGCCGCTCTGCGCACGCTGGCTCTGGTGGGGCTGGAGGCATTCGCTGACTACTACCCCAACCAGCTTTCCGGAGGCATGCGCAAGCGCGCGGGTCTGGCCCGGGCCATCGTCACCGAGCCGTCCGTGCTGCTGTGCGACGAGCCCACGTCCGGTCTGGATCCCATCACCGCCGCCCAAATGGACCAGTTGTTGCTGGACATGCGCGCCCGGTACGCCGAAATGACTATGGTCGTGGTCAGCCACGATCTGGCCAGTCTGGCCCGCATTGCGGATCATGTGCTGGTGCTGCGGGACGGCCGGGCCGTTTTCAGCGGCCCCCACGCCGCGCTGATGGCCTCCGAAGATCCCTATCTGCGCCGTTTCATGCGCCGGGAGGTCGAGAACAATCAGGGAGCGACGCATTCGCCTCTGGACCCGGCGGTGCGCGAAGCCCTGGATCTCTGGCTTGACAGATAGGGTTCCCGGAGCGGATATATGTCTTGAAGAACCGGACTTCGACGGTTCAAAAGACGCTCGGCATTACACGGACGATCGTTTTTTCCTGTGAAAACGGACGACGAACGGTAAAAAAGCAGGCGCGCCGCGCAATACGCGCGCGGTCGAGCGAACATAGGCAAGGATGGAAGTCATGAACGCATTTCGTGAAACCGCCGTGGGCGTATTCGTACTGATAGGGCTGCTCTGCGTCGCATATCTGACCATCAAACTGGGGCGCATGGAACTCATGTCCGATCACGGATACCAGCTGACGGCCCGGTTCAACTCCGTATCCGGCCTGCGCGTCGGCGCGGATGTGGAACTGGCGGGTGTGCCTGTGGGGCGTGTGACCGCCATCACCCTGGACCCGCAACGCGCGCAGGCCGTGGTGGCCCTGCGTCTGCCCGAAAACCTGCGACTGCCCGCGGACACCATAGCGTCCGTCAAGACCAGCGGCCTCATCGGCGACAAGTTCGTCAATCTTTCACCGGGCGGTTCTGAAACCCTGCTCAATCACGGTGGGGAAATTGAGGACACGGAGTCCGCCGTCGACCTTGAATCCCTTATCGGAAAATTTGCCTTCGGAGGAGTTTAGCATGTTCAAACGTCTCGCCGTACTTTTGACGATCTGCGCCCTCGGCGCGCTTCTGACCGCCGCCGCGGCGGTGGCCGCCGCCCCGCAAAACCAGGCCCGCCAGGCTCTGGAAACCGCCGTCACGGGCATTCTTGAAGACATAAAAAATCCCGCCTACGCCAATCCGGCCACACGCGCCTCCATGCGCGGCCGAATAGAAGCCGACGTGCGGAAGATATTCGACTTCGACGAATTCGCCTCCCGTACCGCCGGGGCCAACTGGCGGCGCTTCACCCCGGAACAGAGAACGTCCTTCAGCAACGCCTTCGCGGACTTGCTGCTGAGCACCTATCTGGGCAAGATCGACGGCTACAGCGGCGAGAAGATCCTCTACACCGGCGAAGTAAGCTCCCCCTCCGGCGATCGCGTGGAAGTACGCACGGATCTGAAGCTCAACAACGGCAAGAC
>CASQEL010000466.1 GCA_949427775.1 uncultured Desulfovibrionaceae bacterium | reverse complement strand
CAGGGGACAGGGGCCGTGCTCCCGCAGGGCGGCAAGATGTTCCCGTGTGCCGTACCCTTTGTGTTTTTTCAGACCGTACAGAGGAAAACGGGCGTCCAGTTTCTCCATAAGCTTGTCGCGGAAGGTTTTTGCCAGAATGGACGCCGCGGAAATGGCGGGTTCCAGGGCGTCGCCGTCCACGAGAGCTTCCTGCCGGGGAAGGAGGCTGCCGGAAATCGCTTGCGCCAGCACCGGTACGGGAATGATTTTGTTGCCGTCGATACGCAGCAATTCCGGTCGTATCTTCAGTGTGGCCGCGGCGCGGGCCATGGCGCGGAAGGTGGCCTGGAGGATATTGATCTCATCGATCACGGCAGGCCAGATAACGCCCAGTCCCCAGGCCACAGCGCAACCGCGGATGCCCGCGGCCAGTGTGTTTCGTCGGGCGGCGGACAAAACTTTGGAGTCCGCAAGTCCCGGAAGATGGTACCCGGCGGGCAGGATCACCGCCGCCGCCACGACAGGGCCGGCCAGGCAGCCGCGCCCCGCTTCATCAATGCCCGCCGCCCAACCGGAACCTTGAGACGGCGTGGGGAAGGTAAAGGGGGCCGTCATGTGTTTCATGGATGCTTCCCCCATGGTGAAAGACACTGCTCTCAAGATGGCGTCTGCCCGGACGGCAAATCATTTCGGGCAGGCAGCCGGGCCTGCGGAAAACGGACGGCGGCACGGCAACGCGACGGCCGCGGCAACGTATCGGCAAGGAACATCGCCGTATGCCGCAAATGCGCAAAAAGGGAGAATGGCCGCGCCATTCTCCCCCGTACTGTCGACATCCGCGACGATTAGTAGCGGTTGCGGGGCTTGATGCGGGCGGCCTTGCCTTTGAGCTCACGCAGATAATACAGGCGGCTGCGGCGGACGCGGCCCTGCGTGACCAGTTCCACATGGTCGATGAAGGGCGAGTGCAGGGGGAAGATGCGCTCCACGCCGATGCCGTCGGAAACTTTGCGCACGGTGAACGTGGCGTTGGTGGTGCCCCGGTGGATACGGATGACGTTGCCCTGGAACACCTGGATGCGTTCTTTTTCGCCTTCGACGATGCGCAGGTGGACCTTCACCGTATCGCCGGAGCGAAAGGTGGGGATATCCATACGCATATTTTCAAGTTCGATCTTTTTCATGATATCCATGCCGAGACTCCTTTTTTCATCAGCGTCGCTGCAGGCGCGCGCGGATGGTGCTTTGTCCATGCGGAGAGGATGCCGGGAAAATTCCTGGGGTCAGCCCCATTACCCCGCCTGCCGGAAAGCCGTCTTTTTCCGTCCCGCGGCGTTGCAAGGCCACCATTGACCTTGCGCTATGTTCACTGCGGCTTCGCCCAATGTATGCCTTGCGCCTTGCCGGTCGAAAACATGCGACTTTTCGCGGACGACGTTTTCATGCGGGCTGTCCCTGGAGCGGATTCACGTTGACTTTTTGCAACGTCAAATTTGAAGACACGCTCACTCCGGCATGTAACAGCGCAAATAAATTGTACTTATGCCTTCGCGACAGCCGTCCGCTCCCGCAGTCGGCAGAGCATTTTCACCGTGAAATGCTCTAGTACCGCATAACACAAAATACTTCGTATTTTGCGTCAAGATCATTCGC
>CASQEL010000465.1 GCA_949427775.1 uncultured Desulfovibrionaceae bacterium | reverse complement strand
CCTTGTTGACCATGTTGGCTTCCAACACGCCGCGATCCATAAGCGTCTGCATGGCCGCGCCCAGGCCCAGTCCGGGCTTTTCCGCCAGACCGACCTTGGCCATACGGAAGTTCATGGGCACCCCTGCGATCAGGAAGGCGATGTCTTCCAACGGCAGTGCTTCCACTGCCGCACGCAGTTGTTTGACGGTCATATCCTTGAGAATGGGATCGTGGGCCGGTTCGGTCTTGGGTTGCCCCGGCGTTCTGTCGGCCTCCAGCACCGTCGCGCCGTCTTTTTCCACAAATTCGATATTGGTGTGCCGGTGGCGGATGATGCAACGGGCTGTGCCCGCATCCGTGGTCACTACGGCCTCGATGAAAAAAGACGCCTGCTTGTCGGTGACTTCCACGTTGATGGGAATGTTTTTGAGCAGTTCCATGGCCTGCGCCACGGCGGCGTCGTTCACGTCGGCGAAGACTTCCAGTCCTTTGGAAGCGTCGCCGCAGGCCAGCGCCAGGGCCACGGCAAAGGGAATGCCGTATTCGCTGGTGCCGGGAATGCCGACTCCGTTGGCGTTTTTGAAGATATTGCCGCTGGTGGTCAGTCTGACGCCGAGAGGCTTGCCGGGGATCTCCTGAAAGGCTCTGGCCACGGCGATGGCGATGGCCGCGGGTTCGGTGCAGCCCAGGGCCGGTTTGACGTGCTGCTTGAGCAGCGCGATCAGGTATTCTCTGTGCATATGCGGGCTCTCTTGTCGAAATATCGGCTATCCAGTTTTTTCCGCTTCGCGCGCCTTGCGAACAGTTTGCGGCAGTCGGCGCTGACCTTTCCGGCGTCCCGCTCCACGGACGTGCAACGGGGCGGAACACCGGATGTCCCGCCCCGCAGAAAATGCCATGCCGCGCCGCTGCGTCAGCAGTTGTAGAGCTGATCTCCGGGAATGATCCGGATGTTGTTGGCCGTCAGTATGTCGATAGCCTCGTCGATCTTGTCGAAACGGAAAATCAGCGTGGCGTTGGGCGTTTCTTTCTGTACGAAGGCGTACATATACTCAATATTGATGTTGTGTCTGGAAACCAGTTGCAGAATGTTGTTCAGGCCGCCCGGTTTGTCTTCCACTTCCACGGCCACGACATGCGTGCGGCCCAAGGTGAAGCCTTTTTCCTTGAGAATGCTTTTAGCGCGTTCGTGATCGCACACGATGAGACGGAGGATGCCGAAATCGGATGTATCGGCAAGGGACAGGGCGCGGATGTTCACCCCGGCTTCATGCAGCGCCTGCGTCACTTCGGCAAGACGTCCTGCCTTGTTCTCAAGAAAAATGGAAATCTGTTCGGCTTTCATCAAAAATTCCTTTTGCGGTTTAAAACCTCCCCGGCGCGGGGAAAGGGGTTTGATACTTGGCGCCGTCGATGAAATCCTGAATGGGACGTGCGGCTATGCCTTTCGGTCGTCGTCCGGAGTTTTTTTGTCCCTGGGCGTGATGTCTATTTCATCCGGTTCAGAGGACGCGCGGCGGAAATTGCGGATGGCGCGTCCCAGGCCGCCCCCTATCTCCGGAAGTTTGTTGGCTCCGAAAATGACCAAAACCACGAGCAAAATCAACAGAAGTTCTTGAGCGCCTATGCCAAACATGGGGGGATGCCTCCGGTTTTTATCTTGCT
>CASQEL010000464.1 GCA_949427775.1 uncultured Desulfovibrionaceae bacterium | reverse complement strand
CTCTCGCATGGCGGCTAGTACACAGAAACTTTAGATGTTTCTGTGTACTAGCGGAAATCCCCCAAAATTCTGTCGGTCACGATAGCCGCCGCCGCCCGTACCGAAAGATGATTGTACCCGTCCATAAAACGCAAGGGCCGCAAAATGCCGTCGCAGGCGGCCAGCGCTTCCGGGGCAAGGCCGTGCCCCGTGCCCAGCAGCAGCAGCACGGGGGCGCGCCGCAGCCATTCCCGCACCGTGCCCGGCGTCAGGAGCGGGGGCGCGTTTTTGCCGTCCGGCCAGCGCGCCGAGGTGCCTACCAGCAGGGGACGCTCGCCTACTTCCGCGCGCATCTGGTCCGTCGCCTCTTCAATGGAGCGGGCGGGGCGGACCAGGGAAAGCGCACGGGCTCTGTCGGGGTTGCCCGCGGCTCCCGGTCCCCGCGTCCAGTGGCGGAGAATGTCTTCCAGCACCTGCATTTGATCATCCAGCGGCGTGACGACGTGAAATCCTCCGAGACCATATGTGCAGGAACTGCGGGCTATATCGTGAATATCAAGATTTGTCAAAGATGAGGCCCCAGAATTTTTTCCTTCAATGATCACCGGATAGTGGATCAGGGCCAGACGCAGGTTGCGGCCGGGGCGTTCGCGGGGCACGGCGTTCAGGCAGGCCGCGTCCTGAGCGTTCAGAGGGGCTTCGGCCAGCAGATCCGGCCGCGTGCGCAAGGTAGTCAGCAGCGACTGTTCGCGCCGCCACGCGGCAATGCGGGCATGATCCCCGGAGCGCAGCACGTCGGGGACGACATGCCCTTCAAAATTTTCGGGACGGGTGTAGTGAGGATATTCCAGGAGACCGGTCGAAAAGCTCTCCTCCTGGCCGGACTCTTCTTTGCCCATAAATCCCGGCGTCAGTCTGGCCACGGCCTCGATCACGGCCAGAGCCGCGGTTTCGCCGCCGTTGAGCACCGCATCGCCCACGCTGACGTATTCCAGCGGCAGCACGTCGCCTATCCGGGCGTCCAACCCTTCGTAGCGGCCGCAGATCAGGGTCACGTCCGCATCGGCGGCCAGTTCGCGGGCCAGGGCCTGAGTGAACGGCCGTCCGCCCGGAGCCATGACCAGCATCCGTCCGGGACGGGGCAGGGCGCGCAGCGTGCCGGCGAGCGGCTCCGGAAGCATGACCATGCCGGGACCGCCGCCATAGGGGCGATCGTCCACGCTGCGATGGCGATCCGTGGCCGCGTCGCGGGGATTGTGAAAGCTGAACGACACGATGCCCGCGTTCCGCGCTCTGCCCATAAGGGCGGCGGCAAGGGGCGAGTCGAAAAATTCGGGAAACAGGCTGACGATATGAAAGTGCATGGCGGCGGATGCTATCAACGGCGAGCAATTCTGTAAACACGGGAGCGCGGCGGCATAGTCGCCGTGAATGAGCCGAAAACCGCGTTTTTCGGCGAATGATCTTGACGCAAAATACGAAGTATTTTGTGTTATGCGGTACTAGTGAATCGTCAACGCTCAAGTGCCGTAAAAAATCTTCGCATTACTCTGAAACCACGGTAAGTTGAACATGTTTTATGCGGTACTTATAGAATGACGTGACACTAGAGCAGTTTACGGTTGAAATGCTCCAAAAGATGTGGGGCTCCGCCCCACACCCCGCCGGGGGCA
>CASQEL010000463.1 GCA_949427775.1 uncultured Desulfovibrionaceae bacterium | reverse complement strand
CTGTAAGCTTTTTGGAACCCCCCGCCTAGCGGGGGGTTTTCTCCATACAAAAAAAGGGCTATCTTCAACATGGAAGATACCCCTTTATTTTTACCTGGCGCGCCCGGCGCGATTCGAACGCACGGCCTTTGGCTCCGGAGGCCAACGCTCTATCCAACTGAGCTACGGGCGCATATTGTTCTTATGAACAGAGTGTTTTTGTAGACCTTGAGGCGGCATCTGTCAAGATGAAGAAAAAATTCCGTGTTGCCTGGGTGGCGGCGATCCCTCCCCCGGGCGGGGAACAGCCCATTTCCCGAACTTGCGAAATGCGGTCAGCGCACTTTCACCCCTGTCGGGCCATTGCGGCAACATTCCAGATTCGCTTGCCTTTCAGAATTATCTGAGACACTATCGAAAATATTGCAGGTGGCAGGCGCGGCAGGCGCGCCGCCGTGCTCAAACGGCATGTCAGAAAACTCCGGAGGAACTCTCCATGTCTGAAATTACCTGGTACGGCCATTCGGCATTCAAAATCACAGGGGGCGGCATCACGCTGCTGGTGGACCCGTTCCTGGACGGCAATCCGTCCTGCCCAATCTCCCGGCAGGAAGCGGGCGCCCCGGATGCGGTGCTGGTCACCCACGATCATGCGGATCATGTGGGGCAGACCGTGGAAATCTGCAAGGCCACCAAAGCCATGCTGGCGTGCATCGTAGGCACCGCGGAACGCCTCATCGCCGCGGGAGTGCCGCAGCAGCAGGTGCTCAACGGCATCGGCTTCAACATGGGCGGCACACTGGACGTCAAAGGCGCGCAACTGACCATGGTTCCCGCGTTTCATACGACGGAATCCGGTCAGCCCGCCGGCTACATCATCCGCATGCCCGACGGCTGCACCATCTATCATTCCGGGGATACCTGCCTGTTCGGCGACATGGCCTTGTGGGGCAATCTGTATCCCCTGGATTTGGCGCTGCTGCCCATCGGCGGCGTTTTCACCATGGATCACCGCCAGGCGGCTGTGGCCTGCGCGCTGCTGCGTCCCAAAAAAGTATTGCCCATGCACTGGGGAACCTTCCCCGTCCTGGAACAACGCACGCGGGAATTCAAGGAAGAACTGCAAAAGACCGCACCCAAGTGCGTCTGTGTGGAAATCGCCCCCGGACAAACCTTCACCCTGTAAAACCCTGTCCCGCCCGACGCTGACCGGTCGTTCTCCCGGAGCGCCTTGCCGCGCCATGCCGCCAACGCTCCGGGAGACGATCCTTCCGTCGAAGCCGCCCTGCCATCTCCCGCGAAAGACTACCTGCAATGCAAGACATCCTGTCCGCCGCGCCCTCTGCCTGCCGGGCAGGTAAAGAAGATTGTACCCGCCGAAAAAGAAAACAGGGCCGGTTCCGAAATCAATACAAAGTTTTATACTGTCTAAAAGAGTTCCAGAATGTTTCCAAAATTTTTTATAAACTATTTTAACATATTAACTGCAACTCGGAAAATTTCGACATATGGCATGCAGTTTGCTAGAAAGAGAGCACCTTCCTTTCTTTTGCAACAGCTTCCTCCAAACAGCGGCCTGCATCCCCAAGCGGGCCGCATTTTTTGATCGCCTGATACAAAAGGAACGTACATGCTCCCTTCCTTTCTTGCCTCGGAATTTCCCCCCTGCGCCCCCGACC
>CASQEL010000462.1 GCA_949427775.1 uncultured Desulfovibrionaceae bacterium | reverse complement strand
CCACAGTGGCCGAGGCCGCGGGCGCTCCGGGCATGGTAGGCGGACAGGTGCTGGATATGATGCATACCGGAGACGGGACGATCTCCTTGGATGCATTGCGCGCCATGCACGCCATGAAGACGGGAGCGCTGATCCGCGCTTCCTGCGTCGGGGGCGCGCAGTTGGCCGGCGCTTCCGAGGCGCAGACGGCGGCTTTGTCCGCTTACGGTGTCGCGTTGGGAGCGGCTTTTCAGATAGCGGACGATATTCTGGATGTGACGGCGGATACCGCCACGCTGGGCAAACCGGCGGGGAGCGACGTGGCGCAGGGCAAAATGACGTATCCCGCCTTGCTTGGTCTTGAACGCAGTCGCGTGCTGGCGGAAGAACAGATGGCGGCGGCGGTGGACAGCCTGCGCGCATATATGGGGCCGGAAGCGGCATTTCTGCGCGGTCTCGCCCGGTACGTGGTGAACAGAATTGCATAAGCGGGAATAATGATGCAGGACACTTCCACCGATATTCTGACGCGTATCCGCACTCCCGAAGACGTTTCACGGCTGACCGTACCGGAACTGGGGCAACTGGCCGAAGAGGTTCGCGCCCGAATAATCGGCACTGTGTCACGAAACGGAGGGCATCTGGCCCCTTCCCTGGGCGTGGTGGAATTGACGCTGGCCTTGCTCTCGGTGTTTAATCCGAAACAGGACAAAGTCATCTGGGATGTGGGGCATCAGAGTTATGCCTGGAAATTGCTGACGGGACGGGCGGATCGTTTCGACTCGTTACGCACCATGGGCGGCATTTCCGGATTCCCCAAGCCCAGCGAAAGCCCCTACGATCATTTCGGCGTAGGCCATTCCTCCACATCCGTTTCGGCGGCCCTGGGCATGGCCATGGCCCGCGATCTCGCCGGACAGGACCACCATGTGATCGCCGTCATCGGAGACGGCTCCCTGACTGCGGGACAGGCGTTTGAAGGACTGAATTTGGCCGGGCACATGGGGCGGCGGCTTATCGTTGTGCTCAACGACAATGAAATGTCCATTTCGCCCAACGTGGGGGCCTTGTCGCGTTTTTTGAGCAGAACCCTCTCCCGGCGCTGGGTGCGGCAGACCAAGAAGGACGTGCTGGCCCTGCTGCGTTCCATTCCGCGCATCGGCAACGATCTTGCCACGTATGCCATGCGAGGCGAGTGGAGTTTTAAGTCCTTCTTTACGCCGGGAATGTTGTTCGAAGCCTTCCGTTTCAACTATATAGGTCCGGTGGACGGGCATGATCTGAACGCCCTGCGGCGCCATCTGGAAATGGCGGCCCATATGGAGGACGGTCCCGTGCTGCTGCACGTGCTGACGCGCAAGGGCAAGGGATATTTGCCGGCGGAAAAGGATCCTACGCACTTTCACGGTGTGGGAGGATTCGAACCGGAAACGGGACAGGCGCGCAAAAAAGCCGCGGGAACCGAGCTGCCGACCTTTACCGCCGTGTTCGGCCGCACGTTGACGGAACTGGCGCGGCAGGACGAGCGGATCATCGCCATCACGGCCGCCATGCCGGAAGGCACGGGCACAAACTGTTTTGAGGAACAGTTTCCGGATCGCTTTGTGGATGTGGGCATCTGCGAGCAGCACGCCGTCACCTTTGCCGCCGGGCTGGCCATTCGGGGGCTGCGCCCCGTGGTGGCC
>CASQEL010000461.1 GCA_949427775.1 uncultured Desulfovibrionaceae bacterium | reverse complement strand
GAAGCTGCGTATGCACCTGCTGGTGCGGCTCGCGCTCCACGTACAGCCGCCGGATCTCGTCATGCAGGGAATCCAGCTTGGCGTGCATTTTGTCGCCGGTGGACTTTACGGAGTCCTCCACCGACTTCATCCACCGCCGCAGGAGAAACACCAGGAGCGACAACAGCGATCCGACCACGCCGAGCAGGGTCAGAAACAGTCTGCCGAACACTTCGCCGGAAAAATCCATCTCAGAACCCCAGGCCGGAAAACAGCCCGGCCAGCGCGGTCAGCAGTTCCGCGCCGAGGGGCGGAAAGCCGTATTCCGGAAAGTGAAAGTTGAGAACCGGCCACAGCAGAAAGTGGTAGATCAGCGCGGCGGACAGAACATGGACGGCGGCCCGCGTGAACCGGCGCGCCTTGCGCCGCGTAACCTGTACTCCGTCCGGGGCGGTTTCCGTGATCTTGCGGGTCAGCAGACCGCCCGCCGTCTTCGCGAGGATGCCGAACAGTCCCATCAGCACAGCTCCTTGAGGTGATCGCCTTCCAGGGCGCGGCGGACCTGATAGCCTTCCCACAGGCTTGCCTTGCCCAGACGGGCGGCGGCGTCCCGCCAGTCGCCCGACAGGAGCGCCGCCCAGGTGCGGGGAGCCCGGCGCGGTCCGCCCGCGCAACCGAGCTGGTACAGGAGGGAGAAGATCGCCGCCTGGGCCTGCGGGGGCAGCGCCGCGAACGGGGCGATCGGAGAGTCCTGATCGTAGCGGGCCGCGATGCGCGCGGCGTGCAGTCCGATGACGGCGACGTCCAGCGCGTCGGCCGTGGACCGCGAAATGGCCAGGGGCAGGGCGTGCAGCTTGCGGAGGGCCGCGTCCCGCCGCAACCCGATGTAGGGGCGCAGGGCGTTGACGATGCCGTCGGACACGCCGGCGGCGCGCAGGGTGTCGGCGTCGGTCTGCCCCAGATCCGCGCCGGTGGCGATGGTCACGCCGGACGCGCCCATGGCCGTGTATGCGGCGGGCATGCCGGTTGCCGGATACCGAACGCCGTCAGAGGGCGTTCCCGAGGGGCCGATATAGTTTTTTCCCTTGCCGTCGTCGTTCCGACGGCAGGGAATGTAGCCGCGCACCTGTTGCGGCCCCTCGATGCCGGGGCGGTTCAGAAAGGCGCGGATATGGGCGATATGGATGGGCATGCGTTTTCTCCGTTTCGAGAGGATCATACCGCGAATCGCCCTCCGCATGGTAAGGGAATTATTGAGAGTTATTGGGAATTGCGGGGAATTTTTTCAGATGCTCGTTCAGCTCCCCGCACAGGGCCCAGACGCCGCCGTTTTTGCGTATGGGGAATTTCCGCGCCAGAATGGTTTTGCGCGTGGCCCCCAGGTAGCGTTCTATCTGGTTCCATCCCCGCAAAATGCTCTCGCCGTGTGTGCCTGTTCTCATGTTTCGTCTCCTGTGATCCGCAAGTTCCTTTGTGGTTTGAGACCTCGGATTTTAGAACATTTTCAGGTTGAAATGCGCTCTTGGGGGCTGCTCGCCCCCAAACCCCCCGGCAGGGGAATGATTCCCCTGCACCCCCAATGGCCGGCCGGCGCTTTGCGCCGGCCGGCAAAATGGAGGGACTGAACAATCCGGGGGGGGCATCATGCCCCCGGCGGGGGGTGGGGCGGAGCCCCACATCTTTTGGAG
>CASQEL010000460.1 GCA_949427775.1 uncultured Desulfovibrionaceae bacterium | reverse complement strand
CTGCCCGGCTGTGCCCCGATCCCGCGACAAGGCCATCCAGCCGGCATCCGTGATAATCCACCCCTTGCCGCGCTGATGCCCGATGACAGACGCCAGAACGGACAAGGCAATGTCGTCCGGCGTGCACACGCCCAGCCCCGCCATGACCAGATCGAAAAACATGAATACTCCGGCCCGGACTTCGGTCACGCCGGTCAAATCTTCCGCAAACAGGGCTGTAGGCGTGGACCCCACGCTTACCACCGGGCAGGGGTATCCCGCTTCTTTCAGGCGTCGGGCCGCCAGCGTCACAGCGTCGCGCTCCTGCGCGGCCAGTGCCCGAATCTCCGCCGTGCTCCGGCAATTGTAGGCGTTGCCGGCGTGGGTCATGACGCCCGACAGGCATACCCCCTCGGCGCGCAGGGCCGCCGCCACGTCCGGCAGGCGCGGATCATCGGGAGCGAGGCCGGAACGATGCCCATCACAATCGATCTCGATAAGCACATCGAACGTGCTCCCCCGCGTGCGAGCGTGTCCGGCCAACATGCCGGCCGCCTCCGCGCAGTCCACGATCACCCGAAGTTGCAGACCTTCCCGACGCAACCGGGCCACATGATCCAATTTATTGGGAGCGAGACAGACGGCATACAGGATATCGCGCACGCCCTGCCGGGCGAAATATTCAGCTTCCGCCAGGGTGGAGACGGTTATCGGGCCTTGCGGGGAGCTCATGCAGCAGCGGGCCACGTCAATAGACTTGCAGGTCTTGAGATGCGGCCGGAAGGCCACGCCCAGATGTTCCAGACGGGCTTTCATACGGGCGACATTGCGCAACAGTTTTTCCTCGTCCAGCAGCAGCGCCGGTGTTTCCAGGTCTTGCAGCGTCACGGAAACCTCCTGAACAGACTCTTTAGGGTCATTACAACGCCGTCCGTAAAAAGCCGAATTTTTTCGACCGGCAAGGCGCAAGACAGACATCGGGCGAAGCTGTAGTGAACCTGCCGCACGGTCACTGTCAGCCTTGCAACGCCGCGGGACGGGAAAAGACGGCGTTGCGGCAGGTGGCGTAATGAGGGCTGACCCCGGAATAAAGGAAGACTATCGCTTGCGACCGCGCGCTTGTCAAATCGCGTCGCACGCCCTCCGGCTCCCGCATCTTGACGATCCCGCGGTCGCCGGATATGCCCGCCATGCCCTGTCCGGCGGCCTGCCCCGGCGGCGGAGAACCTCCGAAATCTCTTTTGCCTGCCTGCCGTTCCGTGTTCGGCGCGACCGGACGTAAAAAATCGGCCGGGAATATCCCAAAGAGCAACTTTTTTATTGACGGCATTCCCGGTTCAGTATACATCCATTCGGCGTTCAGGTTATGCCCTTGTAGCTCAGTCGGTAGAGTGCATCCTTGGTAAGGATGAGGTCTCCGGTTCAATCCCGGACAAGGGCTCCAGAAAAATTTTTCTCGCGGAAAACGAGAAAAGATACGGTCCCGTGAAATTCACCGGACCGTGTTTTTTTTGCGAAGATGACGTCGGCATCCACCGGCCCCTCTTTCGAGAGAGGCCGTTTCATATGACTTCGCCGTCCCCCATAAGGAAACGGCGGCGCATGCCGAAACATGACGCCGCCTGAAAACAACCCATCTCGCATATTCTAGTACCGCATAACACAAAATACTTCGTATTTTGCGTCAAGATCATTCGCC
>CASQEL010000459.1 GCA_949427775.1 uncultured Desulfovibrionaceae bacterium | reverse complement strand
ACGGCCCACCACTTGGTAAGCTGGTCGAGTACGGCCGCCGCCGCGCACCCGAAAAGAATACGGTATCTTGCTGCCGGCATGGGAACCCGCTACCCTTTGAGCACTGCCGTGCAGCGGGGGCACAGCGTGGGATGATCCGGGTCCGTTCCCAGCTCCGTGCTGTAAATCCAGCAACGTTCACATTTTTCCCCGGCCGCCCGTTCCACCGTCACCGACAATCCCTCCACCTCGGCGATGGCCGCGGCGTCGGCGGGCGCTTCTTCCAAAGGACGCACCATCAGTTGCGAAACGATGCACACAGCCCGCAGATCCGCGCCCGCGGCGTCGAGTCGGCGCCGCAGTTCCGGCGCGACATACAATGTCACACGGGTATCCAGCGAATGGCCGACATCGCCGTTTTTGCGCAAGGGCTCGATGGCGCGTTGCACGGCCCCGCGCAGAGCCGGCAGCACATCCCAATGTTCCCTGGCGGCATCATCAAGCAGGAACGGCGCGACGTCCAACGGCGGCAGCGCAAAGACCGTTTTGATCGCCGCATCACGCAACGGTTCCGGCAGATGGCTGTACACTTCTTCGGCGGTGAAGCTCATGATCGGCGCCATGTCCCGCACCAGCATCAACAAGATATGCAGCAAGGCCGTCTGAGCGGAACGCCGCTGCGGACTCGCCGTCCCGGAGGCGTACAACCTGTCCTTGAGAATATCCAGATAGACGGCGGAAAGATCCGTGGAGCACAGATTGTGCAAGCCGTGAAAAACCTTGTGAAACTCAAACGCGGCATACGCCTCCCGGACACGGGCGTGGGCGCGCGCCGCGACGTCCAGCGCCCAGCGGTCCAACGGGTCCATATCTTCCACGGCCGTCATGTCGGCGGGCGTCAGATCATGGATATTGCCGAGCAGGTAGCGGCAGGTATTGCGGATGCGCCGATAGGCGTCCACCAGGCGTTTGAGAATTTCGTCCGAAATGCGGATGTCCTCCCGATAGTCCACGGACGAAACCCACAGGCGCACGATTTCCGCGCCGAACTTGTCGATAAGCTCCTGCGGCGCAATGACGTTGCCGACGGATTTCGACATCTTGCGGCCGTCGCCGTCCACCACGTACCCGTGGGTCAGCACGGAGCGGTACGGCGGCGTCCCTCGCGTGCCCATGCCTACCAGCAGCGAACTGTGGAACCAGCCGCGGTGCTGATCCGAGCCTTCCAGATACAGATCCGCCGGAAAAGCGCACTCCGGCCGCTGTTCCAGCACAGCGGCGCAACTGGTGCCGGAATCGAACCACACATCCAGAATGTCGGTTTCTTTTTTCCAGCGCGTGCCGCCGCAGTGCGGGCAGACCAGTCCCTTGGGGGCAATGTCTTCCAGCGGCGTTTCGTACCAATAGTCGCAACCTGTGGGATGCGTAGCGAACCGCCCGGCGATATCACGCATCCAGTCGGCGTCGTTCCAGGCCTCGCCGCAGCTTTCGCACAGCAGGGCCGGAATCGGCACGCCCCACTGCCGCTGGCGGGAAATGCACCAGTCCGGCCGGGATTCGATCATATTGTAGATGCGCTCCTCACCCCAGGACGGAATCCAGCGCACGTCGTTCCGGATGGCTTCCAGGGTGCGGCGGCGCAGATCGTTCTTGTCCATGCCGATGAACCACTGAGTGGTGGCGCGGAAAATGACCGGCTT
>CASQEL010000458.1 GCA_949427775.1 uncultured Desulfovibrionaceae bacterium | reverse complement strand
TCAAATCAGTCATGGTTGTCATCCTTTCCGTTTTTCAGTACAGTTTTCAAACACATAAGTAGTAGCTCCCCGCCGAAGAACGCCAGAATCACACCCAGCAGGGCGGCGGGGTCGTGTCCGGTGCGCGATAGAATCCGCATCGCATAGACAGAGGCGGCGGTGCCGCAGGCCACGCACCACAGCACCATGGACTTTGCGAACAAATGGGGCACAGCCCGGAGCCGGGCGAACCAGCGCCGGACCGGAATCACTCCCAGAGCCGCCAGCGCGACGCACAGCCCGGCCAGGAGCAGGCCTGCGGCCAGCGTCAGCACCACCGGCTCGTCGCTCTCCAAAAACCGCCCGTCCTTCAGGGCGTAGCCGGACGCGACAGACAGCCCGAAGCCTTGTATCTCCGCCGCGAACCGGCCGGCCTGCGGGGCGATGCCGTCGCCCGCAATGTTACGGAACGCCTCCGCGAACTGCGCAGAGTCGTACATGCTCGAAAAATCGTCCAGGCAGAAACCATAGCTCAGGCTCACGTTTCCGCCTCCTCCGGTTGGTAGGCCTTGATGTAGGCGGGCACACCGTCGCTGGCGATCACCGGAAGCCACGCGCCGTCGTTGGCGTAGTCGTACAGAGTATTCAGCACGATTTTCGCCGCTTTGACCCGGTTGGAACTGTCCTGGCCCAGGATATACAGCGTCCCCTCATCCTCGGAGTAGTCCAGGTAACCAAACTGCGTGATGGTCCCCAGCACGGAGGTAGTGTCCAGATAGCCCCAGTCGCCCTCTTGCAGCGTGCGGGAGAACAGAATGCCGGTGCCAACAAAAAAGAAGTAGATATCTTTCCCCCAGAGATACGCTCCGGCATCCACAAAAACACGGGCGGCAGAGGGAAGCTGGATATTGGGATTGACGGCCCGTGCTTCTGACTTTTGCAGACTGGCATACAAAAACGAATTCAAATCAAAAGCGAACGCAAGCACAGAGTTTCCGATAACGTCAACTGGGCCATAGGATTTTCTGATTTCAGGTATTTCGATCGTATAAAATCCACGCATGGAAAAAGTTTGATTCGGATAGGAGTGAATTTGATATCTTTTTTCTCTGGTGCTGGCAACAGTAAAGTATTCAAGAAAGATTCCGACTACCTCATCCTTGTTTTTCCTTGAGAAGCCGGTTCGCTGCACATGATAAACACCCGTTCCCATATTCATAGCAGTAGAAACGTCGGGAACTGCAACACTTACGATGTCCTGGCCGGACTCCCACTCCATGACGCACACGCCATAACTGAGGGTTTTGGAATAATCGCCTGCATACACACTGTAGATTTCTTTCCCGTTTACGATACGGGAGGATACGTATGGAATACTTGCCTTGGAGTTAAAATAATAGAAGGCGTAAGGGACCGATGCGCCTTGATTGTATGCGTCTGGAATCCCTTGAAACGGAACATCAAGAACAACGGAATTTTCCGTGCCCTGGAATTCACCGGAAAAAAACAGAAAATAGGGAAGCCATTCTTCTGGAGAGCTAAAAGCTTCCATCTTGCCTCCATCCTGCACAATCTGCGCCAGGAAGAGCTTGGCCCCGCTCCCCTTCTTATGGGGCACGATGGACAGACAAATGGGCTTGAGTACAGTGGGTGCAATAAAGTCACCAAAGTGCGCGTTTCTGCTGGAGAGGGAGATTTCCTTG
>CASQEL010000457.1 GCA_949427775.1 uncultured Desulfovibrionaceae bacterium | reverse complement strand
CGTCGGGAATCAGAACAAGCGTGCGCCCGTGTCCCAGATCCACCGTTTCCACCCCGCTTTTCACCGCGACGGCTTCGGTCGCGGCCTTGGGCGCGCCCGACGGCCAGGCCGCAGCCGACAGAGCGGCCAGATCGGGCAAGCGGGCGTCCCTGGGGGGCAGCACGGCCACGCTCAGACGTTCCGGCATGACCCAGCTATCCAGCGCATACTGCAGTTGGGCATGATTCACGTTGCGAAGCTCGGTCAGCATATTCTCTTCGCCCTGTTCGCCGCCCAGAAAAAACTGGAGACGCCCTTTCCATGAGGCCAGACCGGACAGCGTTTCCTTGGTACGCTGAATGCCGTCCTCCAGGTTGAGGCGCGCGCGGGCCAGCTCCTCTTCCGTGAAGCGATCCGCCTTGAGCGAAGCCATATCGGCCGTGAATTCCTTCCAGAACCGCTCCACCTTGTCGGCGTCCAGCTCGGCCGTCACATAGAGCATGCCCACACGCTCGAAGGTGTAGTTGCCCACACTGATGTTGTCCACCAGTTGCTTTTCGTACTTGTACTTCCGGTACAGATAGGAGGTGGCGTCGCCGCCCAGCAGGTAGGACAGCACGTCCAGGGGGATGGAGCGCACGTCGGCGTCGCCCGGCACGGGAAGCGCCGCGCCGAGATAGACCTTGTTCCAGGGGCCGGGCTGCACCGTCACCGCCGGCCCGTGCCCCAGGGTCCGGGGATCGATGGGTCGGCGGGGAGTCATATCCGCCGTATTGGGCAGCGAGCCGAACAGGTTCTGCGCTTCTTCCAGCACGGCGGCCGGGTCCACGTTGCCTACCACAACCAGCAACATGCCCTGCGGCTGGTAATACTTGGCGATGTACGCCCGCATGTCTTCCGCGGTAATGGCCTTGATGGTGTCCACGTAGCCGATGATGGGACGTTCATACGGGGTGCCCTTGAGAGACGAGGCCTGCAGCGCCTTGAAAATGCGTGATCCGGGCGAATCCTCGCCGCGTTGCAGCTCGGAAAGCACCACTTCCTTTTCCGCAGCCAATTCGGCCGGATCCAGCGTGGCGTGGAAGGCCATGTCCTTGACCACATCCATGCCCAGCTTCCAATGGGTCGCGGGCAGATCCGTCAGGTAGACCGTATAGTCGAAGCTGGTGGCCGCATTGAGATAGCCTCCGGCCGCTTCCACATCCCTGGCCACGGCTCCTTTGGGACGCCGGTCCGTGCCCTTGAACACCATGTGCTCCAGCAGATGGCTGATGCCGGCCTCCCCGGCCGTTTCATAGGCGGAACCGGCATGCACATACAGCCGGGTGGACACCAGCGGGAAACGATCATCCTTGAGCACATATACTGTAAGGCCGTTTTTCAGGCGGGTGATCCGCGCCGCATCAGCGCCCTGCGCGGCCTGGGCCACGGAACCTATCGTCATGAACACTCCTAAAATACATGCCAGTATGCGTAACATGCGGTATGTCTCCTTTGAGGAAAAGGAACGCCCGGCCGGGAAAGCTGAGCGTTGTTGCAGCTATATACTACAACAGACGGGAAAAGACGCAAGTCTTTCGCGTTCCCGGACCGTTCGCTCCTCTTTTTCCGCGCCATATTGTCCACATTACATATATCAAGCAGGATCTGTCGCATAGAGCAGTTCACGGTTGAAATGCTCCAAAAGATGTGGGGCTCCGCCCCACACC
>CASQEL010000456.1 GCA_949427775.1 uncultured Desulfovibrionaceae bacterium | reverse complement strand
GGAAGACCTGTTCGGCCGGCTGGGCGAGACGGTTTCAGGGGTTATGCCGGAAGGACTGCTGCGCTCGCTGCTGGTGTCCGGGGTTATCGACGGTGTGGGCAGCGTCATGAGCTTCGTGCCGCTGATCTTCATTCTGTTTCTGGTCATCGCCGTGCTGGACGACACCGGCTACATGGCGCGCATCGCCCATATGCTGGACCGGGTGTTCCGGGCCGTCGGTCTGCACGGCTGTTCGGTGATGCCCTATATCGTGTCCGGCGGCATTCCCGGCGGCTGCGCCATCCCCGGCGTCATGGCCACCCGTACCCTGCGCAGTCCGCGCGAGCGTCTGGCCACCATGCTGACCGCCAGTTTCCTGGCCTGTGGGGCCAAGGTGCCGGTGTTCCTGCTTTTCGTCAGCGTCTTCTTTCCGGCGCGGAACCAGAGCGCGGTTCTGTTCGGCCTGACTCTGGCCGGCTGGGCGGTGGCCCTGCTGGTGGCGCTGCTGCTGCGTCATACCCTGCTGCGCGGGGAGCCCACGCCCTTTGTGCTGGAGCTGCCTCCGTACCGTCTGCCCACCCTGCGCGGCGTCTTCATCCATGCCTGGGAACGCACCTGGATGTATCTGAAAAAGGCGGGCACGGTGATTCTGGCCATCTCCATTCTGCTGTGGGCGGCCATGTCCTTCCCCGGTCTGCCCGATAGGGAGACGGCTCGCTTCGCCGCCGAGCGCGCCGGGATAGAAGCCCTGGAGATTCCCGACGAGCAGAAACAGGAACGGATAGCCGATATCGATGGTCGGGAGGCCGAGGACGCCCTGCGCCACTCTGTGGCCGGACGCCTGGGCATCGCCCTGGAGCCCGTGGGCAAAGCCGCCGGGTTCGACTGGCGTGAGAATATCGCCGTGTTGGCAGGCATCGCGGCCAAGGAAGTGGTGGTTTCCACCCTGGGCACAGCCTATTCCCTGGTGGACGTGGATCCGGACAGCGCCGATCAGAGCCTGGGCCGGCGCCTTGCCGCGGATTCGTCCTGGAACCCGGCGCGGGCCATGTCACTGATGCTCTTTGTGCTGCTATACTCACCCTGTTTCATCACCGTGGTGGTACTGCGGCAGGAGTCCGGCTCCTGGAAGTGGGCGCTGCTGCCGGTGGTGGGCAATACGGTGCTGGCCTATGGCGTGGCCGTGGTGGTCTATCAGGGCATGATCGCCCTGGGCTGGGGGTAGGAGCCTGCCGGCAGACCGGTCGCGTTCCGGCGGCGGAAGCTGCGGCCCTACCGCTGCGGTCCGGGGTTTTCAGGTCCATTTATTGAAAATGATATTCATTTTTAACAACATCTCCGCATGAACCCTCTACCGTCCGCGATCTTTTTCCCAGGTGACGAGGATCGCGGACGCCGACCCGGTTTCGCTGTTGTCCCGCCGCCCCGATGACCGGCGCGCCTCAGGGCATCGGAGCGGACGCCGCGCCCGCTTCCCACGTCCGCGTGTTTTCTCCCGGTGGGGGAGAGAGCAGGGAGGCGGGCGCGGCAAAACGTCCCGTCGCGGACGGACAGCGCGAAGCGGAGCGTTTCCGAAAGGGTGAAAGCCCGATTGTGCCGGAGTTCCGGCGTGGTCCGCTCCACAAATAGCATTATTTTTTTGATATGTGTTACCAGGCGTCTCCACGACGCCCGACGATTCTGTAACTTCTACGTATTCTTGGAGGAGTAGAATGCAAAAACGTCTCA
>CASQEL010000455.1 GCA_949427775.1 uncultured Desulfovibrionaceae bacterium | reverse complement strand
ACATCCATCTTTTTGAGCAAGTTGGAACGCACATCCTGAAATTTATCCAGAATTTGCGCCCGCTGTTTGACGTAGGAATCCGTCTCAAAGCGAGAAGGCAGTTCTTTACGGACCTTTGCCAGCACATCGCCCAATGATTTTTTCAGCTTGCGGCCCTGTCCGGCGGGCACGGCAATAAGCGTGGGCCTGTCAGGATCCGCAAAGTTGTTGACGTACAACAAATCCGGCGGCTGCGCCGCCTTGCGGGCACGAGGGGTCAAAAACTCGCACAGAGTATACGTGCGTCCTAAATTGGCCTCACCGGAAAGATAAATATTGTATCCGCCTGCGGTAATATGCAGAGCCAGTTCCAACGCCTGGAGCGCGCGTGGCTGCAACAGGGATTTATACCCGTTGCGCGGGGCGGAACGGGGGATATCCGTGCTGCTTTCCCAGGGAACACGTGCCACGTCCATAGCGACGTGCAGCTTATGCGGGGGGAGTGGGGCGATCTTTGACATACTCTCTTCTGATTCCGATGAAGACAAAATGTTCAGGCCGTGGGGACGTCGCCCCCCTCGGCCGAAGCGGCGTACAACCGCGCCAAAATAGCGTCCGCGCCGGACCGGAGCACTTGTCGCGCCAATTCCAGTCCCTTTTGCCGGGCTTCGGCGGCCATGCCCGTGACGGATTTCCGAAGAATCCGCGAGCCGTCCACCTCACTCACCAGGCCCTCCAAACAAAAAGTTTCCGGCCCTGTCATGACAGCGTGCCCGGCGATAGGAACCTGACATCCGCCCTCAAGTCCGGCCAGGAATCCTCGCTCGGCTTCCACGCACACGCGGGTAGCGGGATGCTCGAAAAAGGACAGCAGTTCCAGCAGATCCATACGGTCTGCCCGGCATTCGATGCCCAACGCCCCCTGGCCTACGGCAGGCATAAAAACGGATGGCGACAACGGTTCCATGACGGGAGCGTCCAAATTCAGACGACGCAACCCCGCCGCCGCAAGGATGATGGCATCGTACATGCCTTCCTGAAGTTTGCGCAGACGCGTGTCCACATTGCCGCGCAGAGAGGAAATACGCAGATCCGGGCGCAGCGCCAACAACTGAGCCTGCCGCCGCAGACTGCTGGTGCCCACGTGCGCGCCGGCGGGCAATTTTTCCAGGCAGGGAACAGTAACGGAGAGGAACATGTCCGCCGGCGTTTCCCGCTCCGGTACGCACCCCAGCGTCAGACCTTCCGGCAGTTCCATGGGCACGTCCTTCATGCTGTGCACCGCCAGATCGGCCCGTCCATCCAGCAACGCCTCCTCAATTTCCTTGACGAACAGTCCCTTGCCCCCCACCTTGGCCAGAGGAACATCCAGAATGATATCGCCCCTGGTCTTTATGACGGACAGCTCCACCCGCAGACCCGGATGCGCAGTCTCCAGGCAGGCTTTGACATGCTCTGCCTGCCACAGAGCCAGACGGCTGCCGCGTGTCGCGATGGTAACCTTTTTCATAATATGCTCGCCTATCTGCCGCAGGATGCGCAGTTGCCGCCGGAACACCCCGCGCATCCGCCGCCGGATGCCGGGGCGCTGTACTCGCCGCCGTCACCGTCTCCGGTCATATGGCAACAGGGACGCGACATGAGTTTCCGCGTCTTGGCCGCACCGCACTTGGGACAGGCCGGAGTCTGGTTTCCAAAAACCAGTTCCTCGAATTCATGGCCGCATTTTTCGCAGTGAT
>CASQEL010000454.1 GCA_949427775.1 uncultured Desulfovibrionaceae bacterium | reverse complement strand
CAGGCGCTGCGTCTGTCCATCCCGGGGTGGGCCAATGAATTTTCCATTCTGCTGAAGGACTCGGCCGTATGCTATGTTCTGGGCACGCAGGAAATTATGGCCCGCACGAATTTCGTGGCCTCACGCACCCACGAGCACCTGGCGCTGTTCGCCGCGGCCGGGGTGCTGTATTTCGTCATTACTCTGGTGGGCGTGAAACTGCTGCGCCGTCTGGAACAGAAAACCCACATTCCCGGCTATGCGGGAATGATATAGCGGGAACCTGCACATGACCACATCCTCGCAACCCGTTCTGCGCGTGCAGGGCATCTCCAAGACCCTCGGCGGCAAGGACATCCTTAAAGACTGTTCGCTGGACGTGAACAGAGGCGAGCTCAAGGTGCTGATCGGCCCTTCGGGAGCGGGCAAAAGCACGTTGCTTCAGTGCATCAACTGCCTTATTCCCCCGGACGCCGGGGGCATCTGGCTTGAAGGCATGCCTCTGGATATGCGCAACAAGCAGAAACTCTGCGCCTTTCGGGCGCAGGTAGGCATGATTTTTCAGGATTTCAATTTGTTCGACCATCTGACGGCCGAGGAAAACGTGGCCATCGCCCTGCGCAAGGTACGGAAATTTTCGGCCGGAGAGGCCGCCCGCCGGGCACAGGAAGAGCTGGCTCGGGTCGGACTTTCCCGACGCGCCATGTTGTATCCGGCGCAGCTTTCCGGCGGGCAGAAGCAGCGTGTGGCCATCGCCCGCGCCCTGGCCATGGACCCCAAGGTGATTCTGCTGGACGAGCCCACGTCGGCGCTGGACCCGGAACTGGTGGGGGAAGTGCTGGCCGTCATCCGGGATTTGGCCAGGGGCGGCATGACCATGGTCATGGCGACGCACCAGATGGATTTCGCCCGCGCCCTGGCTAACGAGATTTTGTTCATGGAGCGTGGGGTGATCATTGAGCGTGGGGCGCCAGCCGCGCTGCTGGCTCCCGGCGCGGCAACCCGAACCCAGGATTTCTGCACTCGTCTGCTGGACCTGGACGTCGAGGATGTGTCCAGCTGATGTTCGACGTCGCGTTTGTTTTTTCCGAGCTGCTGCCCGCGCTGAACCGGGGCCTGATGATGTCGTTGGCGTTGATTGTTCCGTCGGCGATTTTGGGCTTTGCGGGCGGAGTGGGGCTGGGCGTGCTGCGCGTCTACGGAGACGCCTGGACACGTCGCTGCGGCGACGGCTATGTGGCGGTGTTTCGCGGCGTTCCTCTGGCCGTGCAGTTGATGATGATTTATTACGCCCTGCCCAAGCTGGGCATATCGTTCGACCCCTATGGGGCCGCCGTGCTGAGTTTCATCCTGTGCAGCGCGGCCTACCATTCCGAATACATCCGAGGCGCGTTGCTTTCCATCCGCCAGGGGCAGATCAAGGCCGCGCAGGCATTGGGCTTCACCATGATTCAGACCGTGTTCTGGATCATCATTCCCCAGGCGGCCCGGCGCGCGCTGCCGGGCTGCGGCAATGAGATCGTCTATCTCATCAAGTATTCCTCGCTGGCCTATCTGGTGACCTGTATGGAACTTATGGGCGAGGGCAAGGTGGTGGCCGCCAACACCTTCCGGTTTACGGAAGTTTTTCTGGCGGTGGGCGCGTATTACCTCGTGATGGTCACCCTGGCTTCCCGACTTCTCCGCTGCCTGGAAATCCGTTTTCACGTTCCCGGCTTCGGTACAAAATAGGTCCCATGCCGTCCCGT
>CASQEL010000453.1 GCA_949427775.1 uncultured Desulfovibrionaceae bacterium | reverse complement strand
TGCAACGCCGCGGGACGGAAAAAGGCGGCTTTGCGGCAGGCGGATTACTGAGGGCCGGCCCTAGGGTTTCTGCTGCATGGCCGCCAGATCGCGCATCTTTCCCATGCTTTCTTCCAGGGTCTGCCCGGCTCCCACGTCCTGGCACAGGAATTCGTTGATGCGGGGCATCATGACGATGGCTGCGTCAATGTCCGGATTGGAGCCCTGAGCGTAAGCGCCGATATTGATCATATCCTCCACCTTGCGATACGTGCTCATGAGCCGGGTCAGCACCCGACCGGCTACCACATCTTCCCGCGCGCAGATATCCGAACGCAGACGGCTGATGGAGCGTAAAATGTCAATGGCGGGGAAATGCCCCTGGTCGGCCAGATCGCGCGTCAGCACGATATGCCCGTCCAGAATGGAACGCACAGCATCCGCAATCGGTTCGTTGAAGTCGTCTCCGTCCACCAGTACCGTATAGATGCCGGTGATGGTTCCTGTATCCGAGCGTCCCGCCCGCTCCAGCAGTTTGGGCAGTTGGGCAAACACCGTGGGCGTATAGCCCTTGGTCGTAGGGGGCTCCCCTACGGCCAGTCCCACTTCCCGCGCCGCCATGGCGAAACGCGTCACCGAGTCCATCATCAACAGCACGTCCATGCTCTTGTCGCGGAAATACTCGGCCACCGCCGTGGCCGCATAGGCCGCACGCATGCGCACCAGAGGAGACTGATCGGACGTGGCAATAATCAGCACGGAACGCGCCATGCCCTCCGGCCCCAGATCCCGCTCCATAAATTCCACGACTTCGCGCCCGCGTTCGCCGATCAGGCCGATGACGTTGACGTCCGCTTTCGTATACCGGGCCATCATGCCCATGAGGGTGGATTTTCCCACGCCCGATCCGGCCATGATGCCCACACGCTGCCCCTTGCCCAAGGTAAGCAGAGAGTTGATGGACCGCACGCCCACATCCAGGGGGTCCGTAATGCGCGGACGCTGCAAAGGACTTGGCGGATCCGCGTAGAGCGGAGCCATGGCCTGGCCCCAGTGACGCCTTGCTTCTTCCGCCCATGTCGGAACATGCGGGGCCTGCAGTTCCATCTGCCTGGCGAAATTGGCCTTTCCTTCTTCAGAGGCCGCCAGGGGAGACGGAGAAAGCATGCCCACGGACGGCCCGCTGTCCAGCGGCGTGCCGAAAGCATCAAAAGCCCGCCCCAACAGGTCCGGTCCCACCGGAAACACCGGCGGCAGGCTGGAATTGCGGATCAGACTGCCCGGACGTATGCCCCGCATATCGCCGTACGGCATGAACAGCAGATTTCCGTCGCGGAAGCCCACTACTTCGGCAGCAATGCCCGTCGCCTCCTCCTGCTCGGGAATCATATGGCAGACAGCCCCCAGGGGCGCGCGCAGTCCGCTGCCCTCGGCCACCAGCCCCACAACTTTGTTTACTTTGCCGAACGTCCGCAAGGGGCTGGCTTCTTCCAGCATCTTGCGGCAGGCCGCCGGATCGAATTTCATGAACGTCCCGCCTCCTCGTCCGGAGCTCCCAGAAAACCGCCCTCCGCCAACGCGGCATCCACATACGGGGGATTTTCAGGCGCAGCGGAAACCTGCGTTTCCATCCCGGCAGATGGAATAGGCAGCAGCTCCTGCTCCAGCTGATCCAGCATGTCGTCGATGGCGGGACTCTCCGGGGCAACGGTATCCTGATGTTCCGGCATGACAGCCCGCGCATCTTCACCGG
>CASQEL010000452.1 GCA_949427775.1 uncultured Desulfovibrionaceae bacterium | reverse complement strand
GCGGGATCGCGGCGATCTGGGAATTTTGATCTGCGGCACGGGCATCGGCATGTCCATCGCGGCCAACCGGATTCCCGGCATCCGAGCCGCGCTGTGCGCCAGCGAATTTCAGGCCCGCGCCACCCGCCAGCACAATGACGCCAATGTGCTCTGCCTTGGCGAGCGCGTCACCGGCACCGGCCTCGCCTTTTCCATCACGGATGCTTTTCTGGACACCGCATTTGAAGGCGGCCGCCACCAGCGGCGCATAGATCTTATTGATCATCCTGATCATTCGGATCATCACGCCTGAACCGTTAACGGTCCCACGGGAAAAGCGGCGCGGCGCAACGGGGCCGCATCCGTCCGATGTTTGCGGTACCGCAAACATCGCATGTGAGGATGCGGCCAAACGTCATCATAACGAAGGGAATACGGCATGCAGCTTTACAACACCCTGACGCGCAAAAAAGAGACATTCACTCCGGCCACGGACGGCAAGGTCCACATGTACGTCTGCGGCATCACGGCCTACGATTATTGCCATATCGGCCATGCCCGTTCCGCGCTGGTATTCGATGTTCTGGTACGCTATCTGCGCCACAAGGGGCTGGACGTGACCTTTGTCCGCAACTTCACCGATGTGGACGACAAAATCATCAATCGTGCCAACACGGAGAAGCGGGACTGGAAGGAGGTGGCCGAGACGTATATGCGCGCCTTCCATGAGGACATGGATCGCCTGGGCGTGCTGCGCGCCGGCGTGGAGCCGCGCGCCACGGACTACATTGCGCAGATGCAGGCCCTGTGCGCCCGACTGATCCGGGACGGCAAGGCCTATGCGACGCCTTCCGGCGACGTGTACTTCCGGGTCCGCTCCTACCCTCCCTACGGCAAGCTTTCGGGCCGTACCCTGGACGAACTCCAGGCCGGGGCCCGCGTCGCTCCCGGCGAGGAAAAGGAAGATCCTCTGGATTTCGCCCTCTGGAAAGCCGCCAAGCCGGGCGAACCCTTCTGGGAAAGTCCCTGGGGCAAAGGCCGCCCCGGTTGGCATATCGAGTGCTCGGCCATGAGCGAAAAATATCTGCCGCTGGACATCCACGGAGGCGGACTGGATTTGATCTTCCCGCATCATGAAAATGAAATCGCGCAGACGGAAGCCGCCACAGGCAAGGAACTGGCCCGTTTCTGGGTGCATAACGGTTTTGTGCAGGTGGATTCGGAGAAGATGTCCAAATCGCTGGGCAACTTCAAGACCATCCGCGATATTTTGGATAACTATCTCCCTGAAACCCTGCGTTTTTTCCTGCTCGGCAAGCACTATCGCAGCCCCATAGACTTCACCGACGGCAGCATGGACGAAGCGGAAAAAGCCCAAAAGCGGATCTATGATTGCCTGCTGGAAACCGGGCGGGCGCTGACCCGCAGTTCCTGGAAAAAAACACCTCTGCCCGAAGGCATCGTGCGGGAGTTCGCCGCTCTGGAGACAGCCTTCGACGACGCCTTGGACGACGACCTGAATACCGCCTCGGCCATCGGGCATATCTTCAGCGCGGTGCGTCTGATCAACCGCGTGCTTGAGGACAAGGGACTGCGCGCCGGAGAAGGCGCGCGTGATCTGCTGTTCGCCTTCCGCACGGCGATGGCGTCCTGGGGCGAAATTCTCGGGGTGTTCATCCTCCCGCCCGCGACATTTCTGACCGATTTGCGGGATATGCGCGCCCACCGTAAACATATCGACACTTCCCGTGTGGACGCCCT
>CASQEL010000451.1 GCA_949427775.1 uncultured Desulfovibrionaceae bacterium | reverse complement strand
GCCAGCAAATAGGCTTTGGCGAATATGTGATTCTGTGCGGCGGCTTGTCTCATCCAGGGTAAAGTAGAATCATTTTTGTTTTCTACTCCCCATAATTGTGTGTGCAAAATCATGCCCACCCGATATTGCGCCTCCGCATTGCCAGCCTTTGCCGATTTTTCCAATTCGCTATCAATTTGCGCATGAGCCGCGGGGGAAACAGACAGTAACAGAATGAGCAGGAAAAAACGTATAGCCGATTTTTTCACGGTGATACCTCGCTACTCGCTCAGAACGGCAGGTTTCAAGACAATATGTTCGCCGGTTCCCGCAATGTCACTGATGCACTTTCCGCCATGTGACAGCGCGAACAGATAGCGTTATGGCTTCGCGGCGGTCGCCTGTTCCCGCAGCCTCCGGAGCATGGCAATTTTTCAGTGTAATTGGTTCAAACCGTACTATATCGGGATATTTTTTCCTGAGTCAATATCGCGCCTGCCCGGCATTTTCGCCCGCCGCAGGCGGACGACGGATTGCGGTCCGGAGCGGGCGGGCCGGTGTTTTGAGAGAATTTTATATTTTCGAGAAAAAATACTGTGAAACGGCAGGGGGCGCGATGGAGCGCAATTTCCCTGAATGCCTGAGGTTTAGCGTAGTAATATCCAACTTTACCTGTTGAAAATATTGAACTAATTTCCATTGCATACAAGGTCCGGAATCCTTGACACCCCTGGGGGCTTGGGGCATAAGTGGGAAAATGTGGAAAACGGTGGTAAGGTGAACACGCTTTTTCGTAAAAGCCTGCATCGCAGCCTCGACCCCAAGGGCCGCCTGATGCTCCCGCCGGAATATCGGGATGCCGTCGCATCCACCTCTGCGAAAGGCGTGTTCGTGCTCACGGGTTTTTATGGACGGTTGGTTGGATATACCGTACCCGACTGGGAACATAACGTCGAGCAACCGTCCAGCGTCAAGCTTCCCTCCCTGAAGTTGAGCCGTTTCATGAGCAAGGTTCTGGGGCTTGCCGAAGAAGTCGCGACAGACGCGCAGGGTCGTATCCGTATTCCCCAGCCCCTGATGCGTGAGGCCGGACTGGTCAAGGACGCTGTGCTGGTCGGGCTGGGGCGCAAATTTGAAATTTGGGATCAGGCCCGCTTCGAAGCCCTGGAGTTGGAGGATGTTTCCGACGAATTGGCGGCGGGCGGCATGGATATTTCTCTTTAGGTGGACAGCATGGACGGCGCACAGCCCACATCGACGGACGGCATTCGGCATGTTCCGGTGCTTCTTTCTCCGGTTTTGGAAGCGCTCTCCCCGTGCGGCGGCGGACGATATCTGGACGGAACGGTAGGGCTGGGCGGACATGCCGCGGCGGTGCTGGAGGCGGCGCCGGCGGTTCGGTTGTGCGGGCTGGATCAGGATACGCGGGCTCTTGAGCGGGCGCGGGAGCGCCTTGCCCCCTGGGGGGACGCTGTGCGCCTGTTTCACCTGCGCTACAGCGCGTTTGCCGACGCGCTGGATGAACTGGGATGGGAGCATGTTGACGGCGCGCTGATCGACATCGGCGTGTCTTCCATGCAGTTGGATGTTCCCGAACGCGGTTTCAGCTTTCACGGCGACGGACCGCTGGACATGCGTATGGACCAGCAGTCGGGACGCCCCTCGGCGTGGCATATGGTCAATCGTGAACGTTTTGAAGTGCTGCGGGACTGCATTGCCCGGATGGGAGAAGACCCTCAGGCCGGGCGCATCGCCCGGGCCA
>CASQEL010000450.1 GCA_949427775.1 uncultured Desulfovibrionaceae bacterium | reverse complement strand
GTTCCAGGTAAAGCCGCGCTTGTAGCAATAAGCCAGTGCATCGGCCTCTGTGACGCCCCATTCCACAAGCGGATACCGTTTCACGCCGTAGGCGTTGTCTCTGTTAGCAGCTCTGCCGAGCCGGTGCTGTTCATCAGCGGCAAAGCCGATGCACTGGCGCAGGGGCAACACGATGTTCTGTCGGTGAGTGAACGCCATAAGATGCGAGCGCAGGGCATCCCGCTTGCGACCGGTACACCAGCGTATTTTGGCATTCGGCCACTGGCGGCCAAGCATATGGATTTCTCCGCTGCCCCGTCGGGTTATGGGCACGTCGGAGAAAAACCAGTCAAAGGGCGATTTATCCGTTTCCACACCGACAGGCAGGCGTGCATGAAGCCGCGTTATCCTGCGTCCGGTGAACTGTTCAAGCCGGTTCAGATGTTCGTACATTTCGGGGTGTTCCCATCCCGTGTCGAAAAACACGATGTCTTCCACGGATTCCCCACGCTCCAGAAGCATGAGCAGCATGGCCGTGCTGTCCTTTCCGCCGGACAGGGAAACGATGTTAGAGGGTTGCTTCATGGTTATTTCCTCCCTTGTCCTTGCGTTCCGCCAGAATCGCCAGATAGTTTTCTCTGGCGAGTTTGCCTTCTTCATAGGCGGTTTGAGCGGCGTCCTGCATCCGTTGACCAGAGGCGGCCAGCAAGTCCTCGGTTTTCAGGATCAACCGTTCCAGCGGCGTATCCAGCAGGGTTTCCCGAATCTCCGGCGTGAAGGCCAGATACTCGCGCAGGGCAATACGTCCGCTTTTGTCCGGCAGGGGCAGGAGGCGTTGCGAAACAATCAGTCGCAGACTGGAAAGCAGCGTGGCCGTGACTTGCAGACGCTCCGCGAACGGGAAGACGTTGATGATGCGGGAGAGCGTTTCCGGCACGGAGCGGGTATGCACCGTTGAGTACGCGGCCACACCGATTTCCGCGCTCTCCATCATGCCTCGCAGGGTATCGGGATTGCGGCTTTCGCCAATCAGCACCACGTCCGGGGCTGTGCGCGTACTGTTGCGTGTGGCCGTAAGGAAGGACTTCAGATGTTCGGGAATCGTGCTTTGCGAAACAGGCCCGCCGGGGTTGGGCACGGCGTCAAAGTCAAACTCGATGGGCGCTTCATAAGTGCTGACGTGGCGACCGCCGGTTTCGATGATGCGCCGCAAAATGGCGGCCAGCAGCGTGGACTTGCCCGACCCCATCACGCCCGTGACCAGCACCAGACCGTTGGACGGCATGGCGTGGTCAAGAATACCCTGTTCTACGTTCAGGTCTTCCAACGCGGGCGGCATGGAGGGAATGGCGCGGAAGACAATCTTCACGCCCGTGGAATAGCCGTCAGCCACCGGCGTGGCGTTGCCGCGATAGCGACGGCGCACACCGCGCGATTCCTCGATTTCATGAGCAAAATCGTAATCCGACTGGCCGGACTTGATTTGCGCCGAGGCGGAATTGTTTTTGGTCAGGCGTTCCAGCGCGGTCAGCAGTTCATCGGTTGTGATAGGGCGTTGCGTAACCTGCCGCCATGCGCCGTTGAGCCGCATCCATGCGGGCAGGCCGGAACGCAGACAGAGATCGGACATGCCGCTGTGCGTGGCCCAGAGCAGCAACTCGTTGAGTTGGGAGTAATCCCAGCGGATGCGGGGTTCAGCGGGATACAAGTTGCTGGTCATTGCCGCTTCCCTCCCTTCTTTTGCCGTGCGGGCGCAACGGTAAA
>CASQEL010000449.1 GCA_949427775.1 uncultured Desulfovibrionaceae bacterium | reverse complement strand
CCTTCCCTGGTGAGCACCCAGACGCCGTAGGCCTTGACGCGGGCATCTTCCAGGGAAACGGGCGTCGTGCCCGTAAGGCGTTCGATGGCATCAAACACCGATGCGGCCAACCCGGCGGGGACACCCCGGCCCGCCTCCCGCAGGCTCAGAAGAAAATCCCCGGCATAGACCGTCAACAGATCCGAAGGCGTGCCGCCCGGCCAAATGGCGACACCCTCGCCTTCGCGGAATCCGGCCTGGATGGCCTGCACCGCCGCGTCCAGCAATGTTTCGGTCGCCTTGCGCCGGGTTGTTCCGTCACCCCGGGCGTCCCCCAGGAGCTCCGGCCTGTTATAAAGCACCGCATACGGGAAGGCGCGGCTGACAAGTTGTTCCACGCAGCCGTGGGGATAGGCGTCCAGATAGCGCACCAGACCGCGCACGGCGGGCAGGGGCGCTCCGGAAACCGATGCCGACGCCCCGGCCTCAAAGGGGTACAGCGTGCGGGAAACCGGAATGTCCATGGATTCCGTGGTCCATCCGGAAGACTGAACCACCCGGCGCGGCGTGGCAGGCCGCACGGACAACGACGCCCGACGCGCCGCCGTCACGCCCGGTGCGGCAGCGGCGTTGCCGTCGCGCACCCGGAAACGGATCGCCGCCTCACCCGGCACATCCTTCACCCGCACCCGGAAGGGCACAACGGTTTCGCCGCCCTCATCCACCGTCACCTGTGCGGGGATGTCGCCCTCCACAGACAACGCCGCGTCCGCTTCTATATCCAGATGCAGCGCCTTGCCCTTGCCGCTGCCCGGAATATTGTTGGCCACGGCCACTGACGCCTCGAAGGTATCGCCCGGCGTCGCCAGCAGCGGCATCTGCGGCGTGAGGATCAGATCGCCGCGCACTGTGGACGCGGTTTCCGCATTGCCCGCGGTCTGCGGTGAAGCGCCCACGGCCATGATGCGTATCCGGCCGTTGTAGTATTCCGGCACCGGGATCTCCACCGTCGTCCCCTGCGGTCCCACCTCCACCAACGACGACCACGTATTCAACGGCGGCTCGCCCCGGCGCTTGAAGGGATTCCGGAACCGCCCGCCGCCCGTGCCCATGCCCCCGCCGAAGCCGGGAATACGCCCCTTGAGCCGGGCGTGATCGGGCATCAGCAGATCAAAGGCCTGCAATGTTTCCACGGCCAGCGCGCGATCCCGCAGCAGATAGTCCAGCGGCGAGGGCGTCACAAAGTTCGTCAGTTGCAACACCCCCTCGTCCACGGCGAACAGCAACGCCTTGCCGGGATGACGCGCCGTCAGGATCACGGACGCCGTTTCACCGGGGCGCACCCGTTCCGGAGCCCGCAGACTCAGTCCCATGTCGCGTCCGCGAATATTTGCCGTAAACGGCGCGACCGCATAGCTGTGGGGGTTCATATAAATGTCCGGAGAGGTCAGCGCCCGCGCAAAGGACACGTTTACATAGCCCCGGCCTTCAAAATCGGCGGGAATGGCGACGGACTGCACACTGTCCCCGGCCCCGGCCCGGAACCATTGGTGCGCGACCACGCCGTCGCGTTCCAGAGTGATCAGTCCGGCGCCGTCATAGGGGAGGGAAAGATACATCCGGATGGTCTCTCCGGCATCATACTCGGCCTTGTCGAGCCGCAGACGCAACTTGCCGGAAGCCGGTGTTTCTCCGTCGCGCAATGCGTCGCCCGCCACGGTAAAAGGCACCGAGGCCAGCGCCACGTCGCGGGCATCCCGCACGG
>CASQEL010000448.1 GCA_949427775.1 uncultured Desulfovibrionaceae bacterium | reverse complement strand
AAGCTCTACCAGGAAGACATCAAGCTGGTCGCAGCCCAACAAAAAGATATTCTTGCGGCAATGGCATCACATGACGCCGTGCTGGCTGATAGTTTTGAAAAACAGGGATCGGAACTGGAACGCGTGTGCAAATCCATGCAATCGTCCTGCAAACAGGAGATCGACAAGGCGTTGCGGCAGGCCGTGGCCTATAGCGGCTTGAGTAGCTATTTCGCCTCGGGCGAAATTCCGGCCGTGACTCCCTGGAAACGCGGCTGGCCCGCAAGCCCGGACTTTATCCTCTGGATGGTCGAGCTGATCGACAAAAACGATTACGATCTGATTGTGGAATTCGGTTCGGGCGTCACAACGCTCTACTCCGCCAAGGCCCTCGCCGCCCGGGAAAAGAAAAACCGTGCGGAAAAGAAAACCCATGCGGTTACGTTTGAACATCTGGAACAGTTTTTTCTGCAAACCCGAAGTCTTCTGGATCAGGCTGAAGTCGGCGAGCGCATCAATGTCGTCCATGCGCCTCTGCACGAGTACACGGCCCCCGACGGAACCGCCTATCAGTACTATTCCTGTGAAAACAGCCTGTCGGAGCTGTCCGCCCGGTACAAGTCCGGGGCTTCGCGCATTCTTGTCATCGTTGACGGCCCTCCAGGCGCAACCGGCAAGAATGCCCGCTATCCTGCTTTCCCGATAATGATGAAACATTTTGCTCCTGCCCGCATTGATTTCCTGCTGGATGACTACATCAGAAATGATGAAAAGGAACTTGCAGGGTTATGGCAAGCGGCGTGCGCCACGGCGGGACTGCACTATTCCATCATGGAAAAGCAGCTTGAAAAAGAAGCGCTGCTGTTGCGCATAGCGCCAACATATGCGGGGTAGGCACATGAACGTGCTCAGCGTATTCGGCGCCCGTCCCGAAGCCATCACGACGGAAATCCGTCCCGGCGCGTAACAATGATTTTAAAAACGGTGCAATGACAATGTGTTTCAAGAGTATTTCCATCATCGGCCTGGGCTATATCGGTCTGCCCACCGCGGCAGTGCTGGCTTCTCGCATGGGGAATGTCATCGGCGTGGATGTGAACCGCGAGGTTGTGGAGGCCGTTAATGCCGGTACAGCCCGGACAGTGGAACCCGGCCTTGCCGAACTGCTGGCGGAGGTCGCAGCCAAAGGACAACTGCGAGCCGTGACGCAGCCGGAACCGGCGGACGCCTTCATCATTGCCGTGCCCACACCTGTTACCAAAGACCACAAGCCGGATATCAGTTATGTGCGGGCTGCCGCCCTTTCACTGGCTCCGGTTCTGCGGCGGGGCAATCTGATTATTCTGGAATCGACCTCTCCTGTGGGAACCACGGAAAAAATGGCCTCCTGGCTGGCCGAAGCACGACCCGATCTGAGCTTTCCGCAGCATTCGGGCGAAGGGGCGGACGTGCTGATCGCCTACTGCCCCGAGCGCATTCTGCCCGGCAAAATGCTGGAAGAACTGGCGAACAACGATCGTATTGTGGGCGGCATGACTGCCGGGGCTTCCGCAATGGCGACGGACTTGTACCGGCTCTTTGTGCGGGGAGAGATCGTCACCACAACAGTACGCACCGCTGAAATGTGCAAGCTGGCGGAGAACAGTTTTCGGGACGTGAACATCGCCTACGCCAACGAGCTGTCCATGATCTGCGACAAGCTGGATATTGATGTTCAGGAACTTATCAGGCTGGCCAACCGCCACCCTCGCGTCAATATTCTGCAACCC
>CASQEL010000447.1 GCA_949427775.1 uncultured Desulfovibrionaceae bacterium | reverse complement strand
CTCCGTTTTGGGCGGAGAGGAGACCGGGGTCTGCCGTGAAAAAGGCGCTCCCACGGAGCCGGAGCGATCCTCCTGAACATGCGGATCGCTCCGGCGTGTTGAAAGAGGATGCCCCGTCCGAAGGCGCGGCTCCTCTCCACTTTCAGCATCGAAGGCGGGCCGCGTTGCGGCCGGGCGGTGTCGCTAGAATTTGAAATACAGTTCTTCAAAGTAGGACTGCGGGTGCGCGCAGGCCGGACAAATCTCCGGCGCTGTCTTGCCGGTCACCAGGCAGCCGCAGTTCAAACAACGCCAGGTAGTCTCCTGGGTGCGCACGAACATGGAGCCTTCCCTGATGGCTTTGGCCAGCGCGAGGAAACGCTTTTCATGGTAGGCTTCGGCCACGGCGATTTGGCGCAATACTGCCGCGATTTCCGCAAATCCTTCTTTTTCGGCCATGGCCGCGAAGGCGGGGTACATCTCCGTGTGTTCGTGGTGCTCGCCCTCGGCGGCCGCGCGCAGGTTGTTCTCGCTGCCGGAGATGACGCCCGCGGGATAGGCCGCGGTTATTTCCACTTCGCCGCCTTCAAGAAATTTGAACAGGCGCTTGGCGTGCTCTTTTTCCTGGAGCGCCGTTTCCAGAAAGATGTCCCGCACCAGAATGAACCCGTCCTTTTTGGCTTGTCCGGCAAAGTAGTCATACCGGTTGCGGGCCTGAGATTCACCCGCGAACGCGGTGAGCAGATTTTTTTCCGTTTGGGTTCCCTTCAGAGGCTTCATATGGTTGTCCTTATAAAAGTTTAACAATATCATGTTATTAACAGGGTGACATACCTTGGGACGCTATCATTCAATATATATTTCTTTTACCGCATGTCAAGGTGCTTTCCGGGCGGCGCGTTTTCCGCCGCCGGGCAATCAGCGTTCGCAGCAGTACCCTCCCGCCACGCCCTCGGGACTCAGGACGATCTGCCACAACTGGAGATCGCGCGCCCGGAATGCCCCGGCGCAGCTCAGCAGATAGTAGCGGAACATGCGTCGGATTGTTTCGGAACAGGAGAAACGTCCCTCATCCAGGCCGCGTTCGAAGTTGGCCGCCCAGGCCATGAGCGTCTTGTCGTAGTCCGCGCCGAAGTTGTGCCAGTCTTCCATAACGAAGCGGCCGTACAGCGCGTCGGTGACGGAAGAGGGCGAGGGCAGCATGCCGTTTCTGAAAATGTACCTGGCGATCCAGGGGTCCACGCCCCGTTTCTGCCTGTTGCCGCCGATGGTATGCAGCAGGAACAGGCCGTCGGCGGCCAGCAGACGACGCACGGTGTTCATGTAGGCAATATAGTTTTTGCGTCCCACATGCTCGAACATTCCCACGGAGACGATGCGGTCATAATGACCGTCCAGCGAGCGGTAGTCGCGCAGCAGCCATTCCACGGATGCATTTCCGGCGTGGGCGCGGGCGTACGCCAGCTGTTCGCCGGAAACGGTGACGGCTGTGACCCGCGCGCCGTGACGCTCGGCCATATGGCAGGCCAGGGAGCCCCAGCCGCAGCCGATGTCCAGCACCCGCATGCCGGGCGCGAGTCGCAGCTTGCGGCAGATCATCTCCATTTTGTCCTGCTGGGCCTGATCCAGCGTGTCGGCCCGGCGCCAGTAGCCGCAACTGTAGTTCATGCTGGGGCCGAGCATGGCTTCGAACATGTCGTTGCCGAAATTATAGTGCTGTTCCGCCACCATCGAGGCGCGGGAAACGCTTTGCAGGTTGCGCAGGGTATACAGGG
>CASQEL010000446.1 GCA_949427775.1 uncultured Desulfovibrionaceae bacterium | reverse complement strand
ATTCCAGCGTCGAAAACATGGGCGTGATGCTTATGGGCGTGGGCGTGGGGCTGATCTGCCTGCGGGCGGGGCATCCGGCCATCGCCGGACTGGGGTTTGCCGGGGCCGTCTTTCATATGCTCAACCACGCCGCCTTTAAGGGGCTGCTCTTTCTCTGCGCCGGAGAAGTTCTGCACGCCGCGCACACTGTGCAGATGGATTTTCTGGGCGGCCTTCAGCGGCGCATGCCCGCTCTGGGCGCGGCATTCGCCCTGGGCGCGGCCGCCATCGCCTGCCTGCCGCCGCTCAACGGTTTCGCGGGAGAACTGCTCCTGGCTCTGGGCATGGCCCGCGGCGGCATCAGTCCGGCGGGCATTGAACAGCAGATGGGCCTGTTGGGCGCGCTGGCCGGACTCGGACTGATCAGCGGACTGGCGGCGGCCACGTTCGCCAAGGCGTACGGCATCGTCTTTCTGGGACAACCGCGCACCGGGGCGGCCGCCTCCGCCGAAGCTCCCGAAACAGGCGCCCTGCTCTGTCTGGCCGTCCCGGCCGCCGTCTGCATACTGGCCGGACTGCTGCCGCAGGGCGTGCTTTCGCTCATAGCTCCGGCCGCAACCGCGCTCACCGGCGTCGACATCACGCCGGAACAGACGGGCACGCCGGTGCTGGACGCGGCGGGAAGCATCCTGACCCTGGTTTCGGGCATCGGCATCGCCGGCTGTCTTCTGGCGCTGCTGCTGATTCTGCCCCGTCTGGTCAACCGTGCGGACGTGCGCCGCATGCCCACCTGGGGCTGCGGCTATCAGGCGGGCACGCCGCGCGTTCAATACACCGGAGCGTCGTTTTCCGAACCCACGGCCAAAGTTTTCGCTCCGGCCATGGGACTCAAGGTACGCCGATACATGGACGAGGGGCTTTTCCCCGCGCGGGCCGTCCTGGAGGTGAACGCTCCGGATCGCCTGCGCACCGACCTGTTCACGCCCTTGTTCGAAGGCATACGCCGCATCTGCGACGCGCTGAAGATCCTTCAGCACGGCCGAATCCACCTCTATATCCTCTATATGTTGGGCACGCTGCTGTTATTGCTGGTATGGGGGCTGCACGCATGAACAACGAACTCTGGTGGTTGTACCCGGGGCAGATGGGAGCGGCGCTGCTGCTGGCGCCCCTGCTGCCCGGCATCATCAACCGCGTAAAGGCCAAAATCGCCGGACGGCGCGGCAAACCGCTGCTGCAATTATATTATGATTTGGGGAAATTGCTGCGCAAAGGCGAAGTCGTCAGCGCCACGACGAGCTGGTTGTTCAACATCGGCCCGGCCATCTCCCTGGCGGCCGCCGTCTGCGCTCTGGCGCTGCTGCCCCACGGAACCGGCGCCTCTCCCCTGGCCTTCGACGGGGATTTTCTCCTGGCCGCCTACCTGTTGGGACTGGGCCGTTTCATGCTGGTGCTGTCCGCCATGGATACGGGCTCGTCCTTTGAAGGCATGGGAGCCAGCCGCGAGGCGGCGTTTTCCGCGCTGGCCGAACCGGTCATCTTTCTGTGCTTTCTCTGTCTCATAGGTGATGCGGCCGCCCAGCGGCTGCCGTCGGCGCTCTCGCTGTCCACCATGTTCGGCGGCGCGCCCGCCGGAGCATGGAGCGCGGGACGCCCGGAACTGCTGCTGGTTCCCGCGGTGCTTTTTTTGCTGCTTTTGGTGGAGAACTGCCGCATTCCGGTGGACGATCCCAATACGCATCTGGAATTGACCATGATTCATGAAGTCATGGTCCTGGATCACTCCG
>CASQEL010000445.1 GCA_949427775.1 uncultured Desulfovibrionaceae bacterium | reverse complement strand
GCGGCGCTGGGCGCGGCGGCCGGAGCGGACGCACGGCGTCTGTTTGAGCCGGAGAGCGGCGATTCCGCCCTGGCCCGGCTCATGGAGCGGTATCGCCGGGGCGCCGCAGACGGCGGAAACCGGATCGCCTGAAGTCCTGTTGTAAAGAACATCTGCAATATCGGTAAAATAGAGATACTCTACCGCGCTTTGGAAAAAAATGTGAAGATCTGAAAAAATCTGCTTGACGAAATCGGTTCCCGCGTCTACATTCTCCCTCGTTGAGCGCCCGTAGCTCAGCTGGATAGAGCAACAGGCTACGAACCTGTAGGTCAGGAGTTCGAATCTCTTCGGGCGCGCCACATATTTCAGGGCACTTGTGATATATTCGCAAGTGCCTTCTTTTTTAAGCGCATCAATTCGGCAGATGGACGATTTCCGGCACGCTTTCTGCGTCGCGGCGTCGGCGCCCCTACAGGCACAGAGGCGGGCCGAAGCTCATGGGGCAGAGCCGCGTCCGCGCGGAAAGCGCGCATATTGCCGCATACGGGCGGGGCGGGGTAAAAACATTTTCGGGAGGAACAGTGATGCATCGGTATATGGGTATGCTTTCGGTGATTCTGATGGTTGCGCTGCTGTGCGCGAGCGCGGCTGAAGCCAGACGGGGCGGGGGCTCCGGCGGCTCGGTCCGCAGCTTCCGGAGCGCTCCGGCGAAATCTCCGTCTGCCACGCTCCGAAAAGCTCCGGCCGCGCGGCCTTCCTCGACCGCAACGGGGAGCGGAACGGCCTCTCCGCGCATCTCGCAGGACAAACAGACCGCGCCCCAAAGCGCCTCGACGCCCGCGTCGCGCACATCTTTGGAAAAACAGCCCGCCGTGGGGACGAACACGGCGACTCCGGCGCGCAGTGGAGCGACATCACCAGCGGCCGCGCCTTCCGGAACAACGTCTTCCGTCTCCGCCCCTACAGTCGGTCAACAGGCTCCGGGCGCGGGCAGCGGCGCGCGCGACGCCCTGATCGGAGCCGGAGTCGGGGCTGTGGGCGGCTATATGCTGGGCACGGCGCTTTCAGGTGACAAGGCCGCCGCACAGGAAACTCAGGCCGGAGACGGCGCTGCCGCGCCGTCCGTGCAGAACGATCCGGCCCCGGCCCCGGCTTCGGGAACCGGAAGCGGTAGCGCTCTGTGGCCTCTGCTGGTACTCATTCTGGCCGTGATCTGGTGGCGCAGGCGCGCCGCGCGGAAATCATGACTCGTCGTGAGTGTGAAGCGGCCAGACATCCCGGAAAACAGATGCGGGCCGCGCAAAAGCCGCTGCCGCCCTTTTCGCGGCGGCGGCGTGCACGGATGTTCCGGCATACTTCGGGGCGGGCGCCCGGACCGGAACGCGATACCATCAACACGGGAGAGAAGGCGCATGCGGTACGAACTCCATCATGTCAAGAATTGCGACGCTCTGTCGTCGCCCGGCGCGTCGAGTCGGGCGGCGCGCGTGTACCTTGTGGTACGGCACGGCGACGCGGACTGGAAAACCCGCCCCGTGCCCGAGTTGGGCGGCTGTGAGCCGCGCTGCGGCAGAAACCGTCTGCTGAGCGAGGACGTTCTGCGCAAGATTTTTACCGACGACAGCGAGTCCGTGCTGCGGGACGTGGCGGACAAGGGGTACGCCCTGGTCCGCCTGCGTGCGGACTGCTATCTGGACGACGTGAAGGCGTGACGCCGCCCGCTAGAGTATTTTCAGGTCGAAATGCGCTCTTGGGGGCTGCTCGCCCCCAAACCCCTCGGCAGGG
>CASQEL010000444.1 GCA_949427775.1 uncultured Desulfovibrionaceae bacterium | reverse complement strand
GGAGGCGTCGGCGCGGGAGAGGCAGGCAGAGGCGTCGGCTCGGGGGCGGCATGCCCGGGCTCCATGAAGGCGGAGGCATCTCCGTTCGACGGGCGGGGAGCATCCGGCTCTTCCTGCTCCACAGGTTGCGGTACGGGCATAAGGCCGCCGGTCTGGGGCGCGGGACTTTCCATACCCGCGCGCGGCGGAGGCGGCGTGCCGGTGACATATTGGTTGAGCATCACCAGCGCCATAGCCAGCAGAATAACTCCAAGTATCAATAAGGCAATGGTTTTATTCATCTGTACTCCTTGCGGAAAGTCCGATTCCCCAACATTCCGTCCGCGTGCGCCGCAGCCGACGGGGTATCGCGCGGCGGTGGCGGCCTTCTCATGCTTCGGCTATCCGGCGGGTGGGGAGTCTCGCGGATGCCGGAACAGGGGGCTTGCCCATACCTGAAAACGGGGTCGTCGCGCTCGACTCCGGAGCGGCGGTCACCGCGGCTATCGGGAGCTTCTGCCGCTCCGGCGGTCGGTGGCGGTCGTTCGTTGCGGTTTTTCGTGCAGACGGCGTTGCTTCTGTATATACTTCAGCATCTTGATATAGACGAGCTCCTCCGGGGCCAGATCCAGGGCGGCCAGCAGGTGTTGCTCCGCGTCGTCCACCCGCCCCATTTCGTAGAGAATGCGGGCGATGTTGAAATGGGCGTGATCGTCATTCGGAGCCAGATCCAGCACGCGTCGGCTGCAACTGAGGGCCAGTTCCAGGAGTTCGTTCTTGCGCAACGTGATGCCGAAATCCGTAAACATGTGCTTGTGTTCGGGAACGATGCCCTCTTCCACATCCGCCAGCGTCTTCAGGGATTCCAAAGCCGCCGCGCGCTCCTCGGGGCGTTTGATGCGCCGCATGGCTTTATTGAAGTGGGAACGCAGAAAACTCTCCACTTCTTTGGCTTCCTCGGCAGCCTTGTCCGGAGCCTCGGACGGAGGCGAAGAGGCCGGCGCATCCATCGGCGGCGGAGTGTGCGCCGCACCGCCGTGCGGGGCCGGTTCGGCGTCCGTTTCCCGGCCTGCGGACAGAGGAGCCGCGAGAATGGAGGGCTCATAGACAAACTGGCCCTGAAACACGGTGAAATTGACGCTGCGCACAGGACCGGTAGGCTGGTAGGCCCCGTCCAGAAGCTGCACGATGTAGCCGCCGTCGCCGTCGGCCCAGACGAAGAACAGGCGCTTTCTCGCGGCGGCATCTTTCGCCCGGATGGAGTATACGCCCAGATATGTTTTTCCTTGCACGGTCGCCTCTCTGTTTTGGGCCTTGAAGAATGAAGGATTTGCATTCACTGTGAAATAGCGCCGTTTATTCTGAGATATAACACTATTATACTAAAAATCTTCTCATGTCCAGTCGACTCCCGGCGGCGCATTGCTGGACGCATGTCCGTGTTTGCGCTAAGAAAGAACACATGCATGAGATGTCCATCGCGGATAGCATTCTGAGTATTGTGAAAGAAGAACTGCAGAAACATCAGTTGCATACATTGCTGCTGGTGCGAGTGCGTTACGGCGCCATGTCCAGCGTGGTGCCTGAATCCCTTCAATTCTGTTTCGAAGCCATGACCACAGGAACGCCGCTGGAAGGCGCGCGCATGGAGCTGGAAGAAATTCCTGTGATATTGCGGTGTTGTGCTTGCGGGACGGAGTTCGCGCCCGAAGACGGTCAGCTGCTGGGGGCGGTGTGTCCCTCCTGCGGCCAGCCGCTGGGGCATGCCGTGGTGCAGGGGCGGGAGCTGTATATCC
>CASQEL010000443.1 GCA_949427775.1 uncultured Desulfovibrionaceae bacterium | reverse complement strand
CCCTGCCGAGGGGTTTGGGGGCGAGCAGCCCCCAGGAGCGCATTTCAAAGGGGAAAGACTCTAGGGGCACCCTCATCACTTCGCCTGCCGCAAGCCGCCTTTTTCCGTCTCGCGGCGTTGCAAGGCCGACATTGACCGTGCGGCGGGCTTGATACGGCTTCGCCTGTTTGCCTTGCGCCTTGCCGATTGAAAAAATCGGCGTTTCGCGGGCGGCGTTGCAAGGAGGGCTGAACCCGGCGCATCCCGCGGCAATGGGCGGGCAATGACACGAAACGTCATGGCGGGCCGGAGATTCCGCCCCTTCCTTGCCATGCATCGGGCAATTGAGTATGCCTTTGCGCATAGGATACGCTCTTGCGCGATGCCGTCGCCGGGGGCGGCGCGTCTTGTCGGCGCGGTGCGGATACAATCAAGGGGAAGGAGCGGAACATGTCCGGGAAAAAAGGCGATTTCGGTCTGATCATTAAACTTCTCGCGGGCCTTGTGTTGGGGATGATCTTTGGTCGTCTGGCCAACGTGCCGTTGATGGACGTTGTGGTATCCATCAAGTATGTGCTGGGACAGATCATCTTTTATGCGGTGCCGTTGGTGATTGTCGGCTTCATCGCCCCGGCCATCGCCCGTCTGGGGCAGAACGCCGGCAAAATGCTGATCACCGCCGTGGCCCTGGCCTATGTTTCCGCCGTGGGAGCGGCCGCCTTTGCCGCCGCCGGCGGCTACATCATTATTCCGCATCTTTCCGTGCCCACAGCGGTGGAGGGACTGGTGGAGCTTCCCAAGCCCTCCTTCAAACTGGATATCCCGCCGCTCATGTCCGTCATGAGCGCTCTGGTGACAGCCATGATTGTGGGTATCGCGGTCGTCTGGACCAGGGCGGAGACTATCAACAAGGTGCTGGTGGAACTGGAAAAGATCATGACGTCCGTCGTGGTGCGGATCATCATCCCCCTGCTGCCGTTTTTTGTGGCGGCCACATTCGCCGAACTGTCCTATGAAGGACGGTTGACCACGCAGCTCCCCATCTTTCTGTTGATGATCGTGCTCGTCATTGTCGGACATTTTATCTGGCTGGCGGTGCTGTACGGCGTCGGTGGCCTGCTTTCCGGGCGTAATCCCCTTAAAGTCATCAAATATTATGTGCCCGCATATCTGACGGCCGTGGGCACCATGTCCAGCGCCGCCACCCTGCCGGTTTCCCTGGCCTGCGCCCGGCGTTCGCCCGTGCTCAGCAAGACGATTACGGAATTCATGATCCCGTTGGGGGCGACCGTGCATTTGTGCGGCTCGGTGCTGACGGAAACCTTTTTCGTCATGACCATCAGCCTGATGCTCTACGGAACCTTGCCCACGGCAGGCACTATGGCGCTGTTTATCCTGTTGTTCGGCATATTCGCGGTCGGCGCGCCCGGCGTGCCCGGCGGCACGGTGATGGCCTCCATCGGTCTGGTCACCAGCGTGCTGGGATTTGATGCCGCGGGCGTGGCCCTGCTGCTGGCCATCTTCGCTCTGCAGGACAGCTTCGGAACAGCCTGCAACGTCACGGGGGACGGGGCTCTGGCGCTTATGCTGGAAGGATTGTTCAACCGTAACGGGAAGATGGACAATAATTTCGGCGGCGGCGCGGAAGTTTGAGTCTGTTGCAACGGCGTATCGCAAAAAAGCCGCTCCCGCAGACACGGGAACGGCTTTTTTTGATGAGGAACGGACCAGACCCGCGGAACAGTTGAAGACACGCTTGAGCAGTGCACGGTTGAAATGCTCCAAAAGATGTGGGGCTCCGCCCCACACCCCGCCGGGGG
>CASQEL010000442.1 GCA_949427775.1 uncultured Desulfovibrionaceae bacterium | reverse complement strand
GGGGCGGAGCCCCACATCTTTTGGAGCATTTCAACCGTGAACTGCTCTAGTACAGCATAACACAAAATACTTCGTATTTTGCGTCAAGATCATCCGCCGAAAAACGCGGTTTTCGGCTCATTCACGGCGACTATGCCGCCGCGCCATGCTCTCGCATGACGGCTAGTACACAGAAACTTTAGATGTTTCTGTGTACTAGCCGCCGCCGACAAAGTGCAGTATTTCCAGGCTGTCCCCCGCTTCCAGGCGCACGTCCGCAAATGTTCCCGCCGGGACGATGCCGAGATTGCGTTCCACCACCACGACATCGGGCGCGAGCCCGCGCTGTCGCAGCAGTTCCAGCAGCGTCAGGCCCTCATCGACCCGCGCCGTTTCGCCATTGACGATGATTTCCACGGCGACCTCCCGGAGAGGCGGACCCCTTCGGGGTCCGACAAAAAAAACGCCTGTCGGGGACAGGCATACAGACGATTCCGTAAAGCTTCCCTACGTCAGCACGATCTGCTTCAGGTTCCAAGGGTCAGGGCGCGATCGCCCTTTCTCAGCCCGTCCGGGCTCCCCCAGCTTGATGTCCGATGCTACGTCCGCCGTACAGGGAATGCAAGCGGTATCTGTCGGGGCCGCGCCGACGCGGGACCGGTCCGGGCACGGCGCAAACACGCCCTTTATTGCGCGGAAAAGCATATTTATTCCCGCAAAAAGCCTAATGAAGGAAATTTTTACTCCGAAATATACACTATCGGCAGTAACAAGATTGTATACCTTCAACAGCACGTTCCGGGGGGACGTATGAAAAAACTTCTTGTGATTCTTGCGGGGTGTTCCCTATTGCTGGGAGCCGGGTGCGTCGATCAGGTCAATGTGGGCAAAACGCTCGGCGCCGCCTCCGATCTCGGCTCCGCCGTCACGACATCCGACGCGGAATTGAAAGACATGTCCAAAGCCATGCGCGCGCAGGGGGACCGCCAGAACCGCGTCGCCCCGGCCAACAGCAAGTATGCCAAGCGTCTTGCCAAGCTGACCCGCAAACATGCCGTGGAAAAAGGACAACAGCTCAACTATAAAGTGTACATCACGTCGGATGTCAACGCCAACGCCTCCGCGGACGGTTCCATCCGCGTGTACTCCGGCCTCATGGACATGATGACCGACGAGGAACTGTTGTACGTGCTGGGGCACGAAATCGGCCATGTCATCAACGGCGACTCTCTGGACGCGTTGCGCGTGGCCTACACCGCCTCCGCCGCGCGCAAGGGCGCGGGAGCTCTCAACTCCACGGCCGACGTCCTGACCAGCTCCCAACTGGGCGCGCTGCTGGAAGCCACCATCAACGCGCAGTTCTCGCAGAAGCAGGAACTGGGGGCGGACGCCTACGCGCTGGAATTCATGAAGACCAACGGCTACGATCCGCATGCCGCCGTCACGGCCCTGCGCAAGCTGGAACGCCTGAGCGCCGGAGGCGGCGGTCTGCTGGCCAGCCATCCCGCGCCCGGCGACCGCGCCAAGCGCATTGAAAAAGCCCTGAACAAGTAAGACGACGCGACAGCCCGACGAGCGCGGCCCTTCCCCGACGAAGGGCGGCGTCGGGTGTTTTCACGCGGCGGGGATTTCCCCGCCGCGACGGCGTCCGCCGCACGGACAGAACCCGGATTGAGGCTTGGCTTTTCCGGGAAAATACCATTCAAATATCCTCTACCCGCTAGTACCGCATAACACAAAATACTTCGTATTTTTGTGTCAAGATCATTCTCCGAAAAACGCGGTTTTCGGCTCATTCACGGCGACTATGCCGCCGCGCCATGCT
>CASQEL010000441.1 GCA_949427775.1 uncultured Desulfovibrionaceae bacterium | reverse complement strand
CGGCGGGCGTAATTTCCAAACCTGCACCTATATTGTCGAGGGAACCCGCGATGCATTTTCCTCCCTTGTTCCCGTAGAAGATCCCAATGCATTGCGCTGGATTGCACGCCGCTTCGCAGAACGCACCAATTTTAACGTGGACAAAATGACTTTGGAATACCGGGAACCTTTGCCGTCGGAAATAACCAGCCTTAACGAATCCCTTTTTGCCGCACGCGGATTTCTGGATGGTTTTGAAAAACGTGCTGAAGCGGCATTTATCATCGGCACGGTTTCAAGAAACAACCTTCAGGTTCATCGAGGATATCCTGAAGGCATACGCACGCGTTTCATTAATACGAACTTTCTCGGCACAATGTCCCGGAATGAACCCATAGGTTCATTCTGATACATATTTCATGATGTTGACGGACATGCCCCTGATGTCCTTGCAGAGGAATGACAGCAAATAACATTGACGTAAAAGCATGTTGCCAGTAGTATGCCCGGCAATGTTCGTCACTGCCCAAACAGCAACACGAGAGGAACACATGGACGATTATTTGAAGGAAGCATTGGAAATAGTTAAAGCGCAGGCCAGCGTCCGCGTAATGACGGAAGAAGAAATTACCCAACTGATGCAGCGGCTTTCCGTCGGCATCAAAAACATCGCCGAAGGTGAGGACATCGCGGAAAGCGTTCCCGCGGATATTGCCGGCGATCCCCGCAAGTCTGTGAAGGAAAAAACCATCACCTGCCTTGAGTGCGGGCGTTCCTTTAAAATTCTGACACGGCGGCACCTGGCCGGGCACGGCATGGACGCCGTCGCATACCGCGAAAAATGGGGATTTAAAAAGGATACTCCCCTGGTCTGCAAATCGCTGCAGCGTGATCGCAGAAAAAAGATGAAAGATATGAAGCTCTGGGAAAAGCGCCGCAAAGTGACAAAATCCGCCTGATGGCGCTGCGGCGGCGCGCCTGCGCCGCAACTACGTGCGGTATAACAACAGCCACATCAGGACATTCCGCCCTGTAACAGCCTCGACGCCGAAACAATGAGGGGAAAGGTGTCCCCACATTACCCTTCTCCACAGTGTTCGAGTACAACGGACGGCAAACAGCGCACACATTTTCCTGAACAAGCGCCTCCCGTAAAGCGGGGAGGCGTCGGTCGGCAGCAAGCCCTTACAGGTCTGGACCACCCGCATAGCGGGTGGCTCGGGTTCTGCCGCACCCTCTCAACCGGCTAAAGCCATAACGTAAAATCCCGATGGAATGCTCCATCGGGATTTTATCGCGTGCTGTTTTTCAGTGATTTGTGGACGGCGATATGGGCCATGTGCTCCATGCCCGCGCCGGAACAACTCCGGAAGTGCGTCAAGAGATACAAAAGAGTCAGATAAAGCCTGATGTCTCTTGCCGAACGCTATGGCGTGAACATCAAAACCATTGCGAAATGATTGAAAACACTGACCGGAGCGGTTGCCGTTGAAAACGGCAACCGACTCTCAGGAATGGTGTGCCTCCGGGACACGAAGGCCGTGCACCCAAGCCCCTGAATATCCGCATGGAGGAAAACGGATGGAAAGCAAAAATCTTGTGGTGCAAACGGAGACTTAGAGTCAGCCCTCATTACAACGCCGTCCGCGAAACGCCGAACTTTTTCGACCGGCAAGGCGCAAGGCACACATCGGGCGAAGCTGCAGTGAACATACCGCAAGCTCACTACCGGCCTTGCAACGCCGCGAGATGAAAAAAAACGGCTTTGCAGCAGGTGGATTAATGAGGGCCGCCCCTAGTGGGCTGTCATTCTATAAATATCGGATAGAGGCGCTTCAATTTTATCCT
>CASQEL010000440.1 GCA_949427775.1 uncultured Desulfovibrionaceae bacterium | reverse complement strand
CCCTAAAATCCTCCGGACAGCCAGCCTGCCAGCAACCAACTGACGCCCCAATTGATGACGCGGGGTATCCAGGGGTTGAGCGTTCTGCCCTGCATCACCCGTTGCAGTCCGGCAAAGATGGCGATCCCGCTTCCGATTATATAGAAAAAGAGAAAGCCCACGGCGGCCAGCACGCCGAACTGCACGGCGCACAGGACCGGCATGAACAGCGTGATGCAGCCGGGCAGGCAGGAACCGCCGCCGACGAACCCGCCGGAGCCCCTATTCCCGTTCACGTTCCAGGAGGCGAAGGTGTAGCGGGTTCCGCCGCTTTCCCGCGTGGTCCGGGAAAAAAACTGCCGCTCTCCGCCGGACTCGCGTTCGTCCACGACTTCGGGGTCGATGACCGTGCGGGGCGTGTCTCTCCCGGCGTCCGTCCCGGCGGGCGTATTGTCGGCGTGGACGGCGGGGCAATGGGGGCAGGGCGGCGTCGCGTCTCCGACGGTTCTTCCGCAGTGTTCACAGCGCATGGGGGCTCCTTGTTCGGGCGCATCGACGGGGCGGCGTCTGTATGGAATATTGCGTCCGGCGGCCGGGTCGGGCAGCATCGCGATCACAAAAAAGGCACGTTGCTCTTGCCGACGAACAGAACTCTTCGTAGTCTCGACAACCTCCGGGGCTGTCGTTCATCAGGGAAAATAGCCTGTACGCAATTTTCCCGCAATATCCTCTGCGAGAAACGCATGCGATATGCTATCCTGATGCCGAGCCATTCTCCGGGCATGACGCGCGGCGCGCGCGGGAAACCGCAAACCGCAAGGGCGCAATGACCAAAAAAATCATAAGGAGTGCATCATGTTGGAAAAAATAGCTCCCCAGGAAGCCTACAGGCGTGTGCAGGCCGGAGAGGCCGATCTGATCGATATTCGCGAAACGCAGGAATATGCGGAAGTCTCCGTGCCCGGAGCGCGTCTGGCGCCGCTCTCCATCATCGCCAAACATCCGCTGCGCGCGGCCTGCGCGCCTGAGCAGCCGCTGATCTTCACCTGCCGTTCCGGCAAACGAACGGAAAAGAACGCCGAGTTGTTGGAACGCCTGGCGGGGCGCGGGGCTTCCATGCTGGAGGGCGGGGTGGACGCCTGGGAAAAAGCCGGGCTGCCGGTGGAGCGCACGCCGGGACCGTTGCCCATGTTCCGGCAGATTCAGATCGGCGCGGGCGGGCTGGTGCTGCTGGGCGTGCTGGGCAGCGCGGTCTGGCGCCCCATGTTCTGGCTGTCGGCCCTTGTGGGTGCGGGGCTGGTCTTTGCCGGACTCACCGGGTATTGCGGCCTGGGAATGCTGCTGGCAAAAATGCCCTGGAATCAAAAAAAATAATGATGCTGCGCGGCCCGGCCGCGGCGGTGGGGCGTTGTCCCGTCCTGTTTCGGGCGGGCGTCCGCACCCGTCGCCGCGGCGGCGCGCACATTGACGAAGAGATCCCTTTTTGCTGATCCGTCTTGACGACAGGCAGATCGCATGGCCGACAAAAAAGCCGGGGTTGCGCGCCCTTGTCCATGCTGAACATCCTATGCGGCGAAGAGAATCCGAGGGCCGATATCGCGGATTGTTGCGCAGCCGGTCAGGAGCATGGCCTGCTGCAACTGGGCGCGCACCTGCGTCAGATACAGCTGAACGCCCGCCGCTCCGCCGCCGATGGCGGCAATGGAAATCGGACGACCGATACATACGGCATCCGCACCCAGAGCCAGCATTTTCAGCACATCCACACCATCGCGAATGCCGCCGTCCGCCAGAATGGTCATACGTCCGCCCACGCTTTCGACAATGCGCGGCAACACGGTCGCAGTGCCGGGACA
>CASQEL010000439.1 GCA_949427775.1 uncultured Desulfovibrionaceae bacterium | reverse complement strand
GGCCACCAGACAGCGGGGGGCGTGGAGGCGCAGTTCTTCCAGAAAGCCGGCAGGGTCGGCCTGGGGATTGCCGGCTATGCCGCGCGCGCCGAAGCGTTGCAACGCCCGGATCAGCAGATCGGCCACCCCGCCGGGCGTGGCCGCGCCGGGCAACAGCACCAGGACGGTATCGCCGGGCCGGGCCGGAATCTGCATGCCTGTGGCGAAAAAATCCAGCGTGCGTTCCAGGTCTCCGACGCTGAAGGCCAGTCGTTTGGGCTGTCCGGTGGTGCCTGAGGTGTGCAAAGTGACCATGCGGGCCACATCGTCCAGGCTCACGCACAACAATTCCCGCCAGGCTGTTTCGCGCAGATCCTCGGCACTGGTGAAGGGAATCCGGGTCAGATCCGCACGGTTGCGGAACACGTCCGAATCCTCGACGCCGCAAGATGCCAGATGCCGGGCGTGGAAACGGCTGCGTCGGGCGCGGGCCAGAGTTCGGGCCACGGCCGCCATCTGATGGGCCGCCAATCGGGCGGGCAGATCCGGGGATGCGGCGGCGATGCCGACGCTCCGGGCCAGCCAGGCATCCAGAAGGCATGGCATCAGCATTTTCCCCGGTACAGCGGCGTACCCTCGGTGGAGGTGAGGTTGTACAGACAGAACGGAATCAACCGGCCCGATGGCGCGACCACGTGGATGCAGCAACCGCGCACGCGATCCAGATCCAGACTGCAGGCGTCCTGGAAGGCCATGGCGGAGACGGTGAAGCGCCGAGCCGTTCCGGCCCGGGCCAGAAAACGATCGAAATCGTCCAAAGCCGCCTCTGTTTTCGCCCCGGAGGGCGCCGTCCAGTGCAGGGCCGTGAAACGTCTGGACGTGCGCGCGCCTTCGGCGGCCGGAGGCGGGGGCGCACCGTCGCAGCACCCTCCGGCCCGGGGCAGCGGGTGCAGGGTGACGCCCTCCGGTCCGTCCTGACGCCGGTAGACCATGCTGAAAGAGCACAGACTGTGCTCACAACCGGGCGGGTGCGCATGTTCGACGCGGATCATGCCGCCGCTTTGATCTTCCAGCCGTTGCAGCAGTTCGGGCAGCGTCAGCCGGGGGGCGGCGGGCAGTGTCCAGGGATAGCGCCCGAAGGAGGCCGCGGGTTGCAGGTGCAGACCGCGTACAGCCGGTCCGCGGTCCAGAGCCAGTCGCAGCAGATCGCCCAGCCGGTGATCGTTGACGCCCGCCGCCACGGTGGCTACCAAAACCACGCCCAGCCCGGCCTCGGCGCAGGCTTCCACGGCGGCCAGTTTTTCCCGCAGACAGTCCCGGCCCCGCAGAGGGCGAAGAGCGGCGTCGTCCGGGCCGTCGCATTGCAGATAGACCGAAGACAATCCGGCCTCGGCCAGTCGTCGGGCGTAGCCGGATTCCGTACCCAGGCGCAGACCGTTGGTGTTGACCTGCACGAAGGAAAACCCTTTGCGCCGGGCCATGCCGATGATGTCCGGCAAATCGTCGCGGACGGTGGGCTCTCCGCCGGAAAGCTGAATATTGCACGGACCGGAAGCGGCCCACAGCGCGTCCAGTTGCGCGGCGATCCGTTCCCGACCGGGATCGGGCGGGGGAGCGGTTCCGGCGTCCGCATAACAGACGGGGCAACGCAGGTTGCAGCGGGCCGTGATCTCGATGAGTCCCGTGCAGGTATGTTGCCCGTGGTCCGGACACAGGCCGCAGTCAAAGGGACACCCCCGGTCGCGTGGCATGGCCGGATGCGCGGGAAACGAAGGGGTTTTGGGTCGCGACCAGCCGGAAAATGCGGGGGCGCCGCGCCAGATCGGAACACGAAATCCCCCGTGTTCCGGGCATTCCTTGAC
>CASQEL010000438.1 GCA_949427775.1 uncultured Desulfovibrionaceae bacterium | reverse complement strand
AATATCCCAAATTGATTACAGATATTTTTTTGACAGTATTCATGCGATTGCCCTGCGCTGTTGCTCCGGCGGAAACGGCGCGCGGACGGACGCGGCAGGCGCGGCGACGCGCTGAAGACGCCTCCCCGCCCTCTCCCTCCGGCGTCGCCGGGACGGCGTGCCGCCGCCGTCATGTTGCGGCTTCCTCCACCTTCCTCCTTGGACCGTCAGCGCGCCGGGCCCATGCCGTGTTTCTTGAGCAGTTCGTACAAATGCCCCCGCGAAAGTCCGGCCAGAGACGCCGCCGTGCGCACGTCGCCCCGGCTGTGCAGCATCAGACGTTGCACATACTGCTCTTCCGCACGGGTTTTCCATTCCTTCAGGGTCGGCAGGGCGGCGAAACCCGTGTCGAAAGGCAGCTCCGGAGCGGGACGCCCGCCGTCCACCCGGCTGCGGGCCACCGCCACCCGCACTTCGGTGGGAAGATGACCGGCGTACAGACGGTCTTCGGAACCGGCCGCCACGCAGGCCCGCTCCATGGCGTGCACCAGCTCCCGCACGTTGCCCGGCCAGAAATGCTCCAGCAGCGTTTCCAGACAGCCCTCGGTGATCTCCTTGACCGGCATGTCGCGCTGCACGCAGTACAGCAGTACCGCGTGGCGGGCCAGCTCGGGGATGTCCTCCCGGCGCTCGCGCAACGGAGGAATGCGGATGGTCATGCCCTGGAGGCGGTACAGCAGATCGCTGCGGAACTGATCCGCGCGCACGCGTTCTTCCAGATCCCGGTTGGTGGCGGCCACCAGCCGGAAATCGCTGACCACCTCGTGCACCTCGCCCACAGGCCGGAAACGGCGCAGCTCCAGCGCACGCAGAAACGCCCCCTGCATGACCGGAGGCAGATCTCCCACCTCGTCCAGAAACAGCGTGCCCTTGTGCGCGGCCAGCAGCAACCCCTCCCGCGCCCGATCCGCGCCGGTGAAAGCCCCCCGCGTGTGCCCGAACAAATGGCTTTCCACCAGGGTTTCCGGCAACGAGGCGCAGTCCACCGTCACAAAAGGCCGACCGGCCCGAGCGCTGTTGCGGCACAGGGCCTTGGCGAACAGCTCCTTGCCCACGCCGGTTTCGCCCAGCAGAAGCACGTTGACGTCGCTGGCGGCGGCCTCGGCCAGACTGCGCAGGGCCTTCATCAAGGCTCGGCCGGACCCGATGATATGCGCCCGGTCGAGCGCCGGTTCCTCCGGCTGGGGCCTGTGCCCGGCCCGATACGCCAGAATGTGGCTCAGGGACCGGCTCAGCTCCGGCACGCGCAGCGGCTTGGTCAGATATTCCCAGGCTCCGGAACGCAACGCCAGCTCCGCGGCGTCCCCGTCGCCGTGGCCGGTGATCACCACCAGTTCCGGACGGGACGGCAGGGCGGCAAAATCCCGCAAACGCGACAGACCGTTGCCGTCGGGCAGCAGCATGTCCAGCAGCACCACGTCCACATCGTCTTCCGCCAGCTTCAGCCCTTCAGCCAGGGTATCGGACCGGATCACCTCGTGCCCGAGCCCGGTTCCGACCTCCGTCACCAGAGTGCGCACCAGCATTTCGTCGTCGATGACCAGAATACGCGCCATTATCCTCCACTCCGCACTGTTGCGCCCGAAAGGTTCCCTGGAGCAGTTCTCGAATGAAACGCTCCGGTTTCATGCAATCTCGCTGCCGTCATTTCGCGGGAAAAGCGTGGTTTTCCCGCTCATTCGGCGCGGGCGTGTGTTACGACCCGCCAGAGCATTTTCAGGTTGAAATGCGCTCTTGGGGGCTGCTCGCCTCCCCCCCCCCGGCAGGCCAGGGAGATGGCCACGTTGTCGGCGGGAACCGCTTGGG
>CASQEL010000437.1 GCA_949427775.1 uncultured Desulfovibrionaceae bacterium | reverse complement strand
TGGCAACGCTTACAGTCCTTGACATCCCCTCGCAATTTTGGGCGGAAGAGGATTTCCCATTTTATTCACCAAGTTCCTTTGAGTAAACCGAAATTCGTATTTTTTCAACGATATTCCGTAAGAGGTCGCAAGCAATTACTTATTCGCCACTCTCGTCATCGGGAAACGGTGTGGCGACACAGAAACCGTGCGAGGCTGAAGAAATCCTGCGGCCCCTGGCGAAGCCTTGCTTGCCTTGAACCCCGGCAAGATCGCTGCCGCTCCTGATAACTTCGCGTAACTGACTGTCCGCATCAGGAGCGGATCGATGTATCATGCGGCCTGTCTTGCCGTTACTCCGGCAGAAATGCACAAGCCCCTTTTTGCCGGTGCGCTATTGAATCTGTTTGTCTAATTCATGGAAGATACGGTAATCGTTTTGAATGGCATTGCCGTTTGCAACAAATTGCACATGGTAATGAGGATGTCTGTCTTTATGGGTTTTTTCTTCAACCCAGACATGCTTGATGTCAGGATGATGATTTTTTGAGAATGCACTTGTTATATTTCGCTGTGTATTTTCAAGTATGACAGTCCACTAGTACATAACGAGGAGGGGACGCCGCTCCGATGGGCATGACAAAAAACAGCGGCATATCTGCGGTCAGCGCTCTGGCGAGCGCCGCATTGCACGGCGACGGCAAGGCATGCTGCCGACTTGCCCTTATTTTCTTTCCCAAGAATGACGCCTTGGCACGCGCGCTTCTGGAACGGGCCGCGCGTTCAGGCTATGTCAAAGCACAGCGCATCATAGAGAGACTTTGGCCCCCACTCTCTCCTGCTCATATTTCCCCCAAGCCGCCGACGCCATCGCCAACTCTCCCGGCAAAAGATGAGCAACGCGCCATGAAATACAGAGACGCGGCCGAACAGGGAAACGCCGCCGCACAGCGGGCCTTCGGATGGTGTTGCGAATTCGGCAAAGGGGTGACGCTGAGCTTCGACGACGCCGTGAAGTGGTACCGAAAATCCGCCGAACAAGGGAACGTGCTTGCCCAAATTTCGTTGGGGAATCTTTACCGCGAAGGGAAAGGCGTTCCTTTGGATTACAGAAGGTGCGTTGCATGGTACCGTAAAGCCTCCGCTCAAGGCCATGCGGATGCCCAGTGCAATCTTGGCTGGTGTTACGGCACAGGCAACGGCGTCTTGAAAAACACCTCCACCGCGTTGAAGTGGTATGAGCAATCCGCACGGCAGGGCCATGCGACGGCGCGAGACAATATCCATGCGTTACAAGCCGCATTTGCGCATGAGCTGCAAACAAGCGCCATACCCTTCAATGACGAACGGTTCTCTATCGCGCCCGATGGAACTATCGAGCTGAATTCCAGAAAATGCTGCATCTATATCAGGAATCAGAGGCGGGACGTCGACCTGCAAAAGCGGACCACAAAATACCGCTATCACCTGTGCAACTGCCGCACAATTCAGGAAATGGTGGCCGATGGCAGGAAGGACAGGTACGTGGCTACAGCAAGGGATGACAGTCTCTTTGAAGTTGACGTGAACGACCACCCGACCCGCAACCGGCTGGTGGAACTCAACATGCAGCTATGCCAAAACTGCCGAGAGCTGTTGCGGCAACGCGGGATGTATCAGGAACCGTTTTCCCTGAAGGACTTTTACGCGAAGCATCAGTCGAGCATCCCGGAAATGTTTCTGAAAAAGCGTCAGGAGGCGGTGACACGTGCGTACCCGCCGGATGGTGAATGTGTTTAGAGCCGGCCCCCATCAACCTGCGCGCTCTTCACATCTGCCGTGTCGCCGTCTGACGGCGTTGACGGAGGAATGGGGAGGTTGTGAGGCAG
>CASQEL010000436.1 GCA_949427775.1 uncultured Desulfovibrionaceae bacterium | reverse complement strand
CAGGGTAGAAAGCAGGTTGTTTCCCTGGGGAGAAAATTCCGCGTCGCCGTAGACGTTTTGGGTCACCTGACTTTTGTAGGCCAGACCGGCGGACCACTGCTCGTTGAAGCGCATGTGCAGCCCGGCATGAATGCCGAAGCCGATGCCCTGGCCTTCCACCTGAAGATCGGTATCCGGCCCCTGGTTGAGCCCCACTATCTGGGGGCCCATCATTTTCGGGCTGGCCGTCGGCACCTTGATGCCTTCGTACAGGTGCAGATACATGGCTTCCACACCCAGGGACACGGAGAACATGTCGTTTATTTTATAGGCGACCGTGGGCACCACGGATACGGTCTGGAGAGCCACGTCGTAGATGTTGTAGCGTCCGAACCAGTCTCCGTCATAACTGTTGCCCAAACCGAAGCGAGTGAAGATCCCCAATCCGAACCACACGTTGTCGTTGTATTGATGCGTGAGGTATCCGTGAAACGGCATCCAGAAGTCGGGCTTGACGTGGGTGGTGTGGGTGCGGCCGCCCGCATAATCGGCTTCAATGGAACCGTAGGGCGCGATGATGGAAACCCCGCCCATAATCTGCGTGCCGGGCAACTGGGTGATGCCCGCCGCATTGTAGGCCAGAGCGGACGGATCGTCGGCGCGGCCCACCAGGCCGCCGGCCAGACCGAGGCCGCGGGCGCTCCATTCCGTCATGGCGAAGCCTTCCGCCAGGGCGGAACCGGACAGGGACGACAGCAGCAGGCAGATCAGACCGAACATGCGAAGAAGTTTCACGATGCCTCCATATCAACGGGGTAAGGGGGGGGGAAAGCCCGCCGCGTCGGCGGGCATCGCGACAATCGCGCCTGAGAGCGCGACAATGTCCGCGTGCCGCCCGCAACGGGTCAGCATCCGAAGTACATAACGCAGCAAAAATAGAGAGTGGTACTTTTGTTTTTCAGTGTGCCGCGGGTAAAATTCGCAGCACCCCCTTAAAGCATGTTCACGGGGTCCAGGTCAAGAAAAAGTCGCAAATGACGCATGTCCGTACCGGCGGCGATGTCGCTGTACAGGCGGCGGATGCTCGGCCAGTCCGCGCTCTTGAGCAGGCAGTGAAAACGCCGCCGCCCCCGCAGGAGGGACAGAGGCGCCGGGGCAGGGCCGAGCACGGTCACGCCCAGGTCTTTGCCCAGGCCGCGCAGACGAGAGCCCAGGGCGTTGACGGCGGCCGGGCCCGCCTCGAAGTCCGCCGCGAAGCTGATGCGGATCAGCGCCAGCCGGACGAAGGGGGGATACCGTCGCCGCTCGCGGCGGGCGATTTCTTCCGCATAAAAGCCCTCGAAGTCGTTTTCCCGGATGTATTTCCAACAGTAATGGCCGGTGTCTCTGGTCTGGATCAGCACCCGTCCCGCCTTGCTGCCCCGTCCGGCGCGTCCGGCCGACTGCACCAGCAGTTGAAAGGTCCGTTCCGCCGCCCGGTAGTCGGGCAGATTGAGTCCCAGATCGCCATCCGCCACCAGGGCCAGGGTCACGTTGGGGAAATGGTGCCCCTTGGACAGCATCTGCGTGCCTACCAGAATTTGCGCTTCCTGCCGGGCGAAAGATTCCAGAATTTCCTCCATGCGCCCCGGACGGCGGGTGCTGTCCCGATCCAGGCGCAGAACATTCCCCTGCGGGGCCACAAGGGTGGACAATGTTTCCGTCAGGCGTTCCGTGCCTTCTCCCATGGGCAGGTAGTGCAGGCCCTTGCACGAGGGACATACCATGGGAAAGGGCGTGCTGTACCCGCAGTAGTGGCAGATCAGGCGTTCCCGCCCCTTGTGATAGGTGAGGCCGATTTCGCACCGGGGGCACCGGGCCACGGCGGCGCAGTC
>CASQEL010000435.1 GCA_949427775.1 uncultured Desulfovibrionaceae bacterium | reverse complement strand
GGGCCGGATGTTTGAGCCGCCGCGCTCCCCCGCTGCCCCCCTTCACATAGTCCCAAAAAACGCCGTCGTTGACGGCGCCTGCCGCTATGGCCTTGGCAGCATCTATGGAACTGCCGCCACCCAGTCCAAGCACAAAGTCGCACTGTTCCCGCCGGGCCAGTTCCACGCCTTCATACACGGTTTCCAGCACGGGATTGGGACGAACCCTTTCAAACAGCACCGGCGCGCACCCGTTGCGACGCAGCAGCGCCAGCACACGGTCCAGCGTTCCATTGCGACGCTGGGAGCCTCCCATGCTCGACACCACCAGGGGGGTGACGCCGGGAAGCCGCAGCGTCTGCAGGACGGCCAATTTGCCCGGACCGAAAATGATCCGCGTGGGCATGAAGTACGTAAATTCAAGCATGCAGTCTCCTTTGCCGCTTCCGGCAATGAATATGAGAAGGGGAAGAGACATCAGCCCCTCCCCTCTCATGACGAGTAACGCTGTTTTTCGGAGTATCCCGGACCATACGCTCTCAGAGCGGCCCGCGTGAAACGATGTGCGCCCTTTTCAGCGGTCGCGCCCGCTTCCCGATAAAAACGATTTCCTCCGCTCTGACACGCACAGGGATCCGGTCATGCCCGAATCTTCCGCAATGCCGGTGGAACGCGGTCTATTTCTTTTTCAGCCAGGACATCATGCCGCGCAGTTCCTTGCCCACCGTTTCAATGGGATGCTCCGCCTCAATGCGGCGGGTGGCCTTGAACATGGGATACCCGGCGCGGCATTCCAGGATGAAGTCACGGGCGAATTTGCCCTGCTGGATGTCCTTGAGGACATTCTTCATTTCCTTCTTGGTTTCCTCGGTGATGATCCGCGGTCCGGTGACGTAATCGCCGTATTCGGCGGTGTCGCTGATGGAATACCGCATACGGGACAGGCCGCCTTCATGCATCAAATCCACAATCAGCTTCATTTCATGCATGCATTCAAAGTAAGCCATTTCCGGCTGATATCCGGCTTCCACCAGCGTTTCAAAACCGGCCTTGATCAGCGCCGAGATACCGCCGCAGAGCACGGCCTGTTCGCCGAAGAGGTCGGTTTCGGTTTCTTCGCGGAAAGACGTTTCGATAACGCCGGAACGCGCCCCGCCGATGCCTTTGGCATAGGCCAGAGCCTTCTTCAAAGATTCGCCCGTGGCATCCTGATGGATGGCCACCAGGCAGGGCACGCCGCCGCCTTCAGTAAAGGTGCGGCGCACCAGATGACCGGGGCCTTTGGGGGCGATCAGAAAAACGTCCACATCCTTGGGAGGCGTGATCTGCCCGAAATGGATGTTGAAGCCGTGCGCGAACAGCAGGGAATCGCCGGGCTTGAGATTGGGCTTGATATCTTTTTCGTACACGGCGGCCTGAACCTGGTCAGGCAGCAGAATCATGATCATGTCGGCCTGGGCGGCGGCTTCGGCGGCGGACACCGGCGTAAAGCCGTGTTCCTTGGCCAGATCATAGTTGGCGCCGCCGGGGCGCTGACCAACCACGACCTTGACGCCGGAGTCGCGCAGATTCTGGGCATGGGCGTGGCCCTGGCTGCCGTAGCCGATGATAGCGACGGTTTTGCCTTTCAGCACATTGATGTCGGCATCCTGATCATAATAGACTTTCATGACGGTAATCCTTCGATACGGGTTGACAATGGTAAAATGCAATGGGGAGAAACAGCCGTTCCTCCCTCATTGCGAATGTGCGTAGTAACAGGTGAATCCGGAGTATGTAAATCCTACTCGGGCTGCCGGGAGCGGCGCATGGCCACGCTGCCGGTCCGCGCGATCTCCTTGATGCCGAAACGCTGGAACAAATCGATGATGGCGT
>CASQEL010000434.1 GCA_949427775.1 uncultured Desulfovibrionaceae bacterium | reverse complement strand
ACAGAAAATTCGCCGAGTGTCAAGCATGGTCGGTTTTTTCGCACGCCCGCTTCGCCCGGCCGCGCGAAACGGCGAACATTCGGGTTGACGCCGCCGGAGCATCGCGGCAGGATGCTCCGGAAACCGTCGCCTATCGCGGCCGCGGGGCCGTTTCCCCCCGACGGAAGAAGCGGGAAATGCCATGCTCATACACGTCGGCGGAAGAACGGACATCACGCATTATTACAGCGAATGGCTCCTGAACAGAATCAGGGAAGGCTATGCGCTGTCCAGAAATCCGCTCTTTCCGCACAGGGTGACCCGGTACGTGCTGGACCCGGCTCTGGTGGACTGCATCCTCTTCTGCACGAAGAATCCGGTCCCGATCATGGACAAGCTGGAGGAAATCAGGGCGCGGGGATTCAGGATGTTTTTTTACGTGACCATCACCGGCTACGGAAAAGACATCGAGCCGCGCGTTCCCGGCATCCGCGAAACGGCGCGGGCCTTTCGGGAGCTTTCCCGCGCGGTGGGCGTCCGCAATATCTGCTGGCGCTACGATCCCATCTTCATAACGCCACGGTATACCGTGGAACATCATCTGGAATGCTTCGACGCCCTGGCGGGCGAGCTCGCACCGTTCACCGGCTTCTGCGTGTTCAGTTTTGTGGAGCTGTACAAAAAGCTGCGCGCGACCTTTCCGGAATTGCGCGCCGTGTCCGAGGACGAAAAACGCCTCCTGCTTCACGGCATGGGTCGTATTGCGGCCAGGCGCGGCCTGCGCCTCCAGACCTGCGGCGACGGGGGCGACTACGCGCGGTTCGGCATCCACGCCTCAGGCTGCATGACCGCGCCGATCCTCGAAAAGGCCATCGGACAGGAACTGAAAGCGGTGAAGCCCCGGCCGACGCGGAAAGGCTGCGACTGCATCCCCGTCAACGACATCGGGGCCTATGACACCTGCCCGAGCGGATGCCGGTACTGCTACGCCACTAAAAATCCCCGCCTTGCCCTTGCCAACCATAAAAACCACGATCCCCATTCCCCGCTGCTGATCGGCGGGATACGCCCTGGAGACACGATCACCGACGCCCGGCAGGTCAGTTTTCGCAGGCCCGGCGCGCGACAGTTCAGTCTGCTGTGAGCGGGGGGGAGGGAGAGCCGGAAGTTCGCGGAGGATTTCTTCCACAGGCTGACACGCCCCGCCCTGTCACGCGGGATGCTCGCCGCGCCGTTTCGGCAGATCACAAATACGGGTCCGGCGCCGCCAGATAGTTGCGCACATAGTCGTTCACGCCGTCTTCCAGAGAGGTGAAGGCCACGGGGCAGCCGTCGGCCCGGAGACGGCCCGTTTCGGCGGCCGTATAATACTGATAGCGGCCGCGCAGTTCCTCCGGCAGAGCCACGTACTCCACCCGACGCGGCAGATCCATGGCCCGGAACACGGCGGAGGCCAGGTCGTTCCAGGTGCGGGCCGCGCCCGTGCCCACGTTGCGCACACCGTTGATCTCCGGATGATCCAGCAGCCAGAGCATCAGGGCCGCGCAGTCCTTGACGTATACGAAGTCCCGCTTCTGCTCTCCGTCGGCGTAGTCGGAACGGTCGGAACGGAACAGACGCAGGACGCCGGTTTCCCGTATCTGGCTGAACGCCTTGCAGATCACGCTGCGCATGCCCGCCTTGTGGTACTCGTTGGGGCCGTAGACGTTGAAGAATTTGAGGCTGACCACAGCGTGCAGGAGCCCTTCCCGCCGCAGCCAGAGATCGAAAAGGTGCTTGGAATAGCCATACATGTTCAGGGGCCGCAGCGCATCCAGGCCCGCCGGATCGTCTGAAAACCCGCGCGAGCCGTCTCCGTAGGTGGCCGCCGAGCTGGCGTTGATGAAGCGCG
>CASQEL010000433.1 GCA_949427775.1 uncultured Desulfovibrionaceae bacterium | reverse complement strand
GACGGCGCTCCAAGCCCGCCCCGGCCCAGACGGCCCGCTGGCGATAAGCCTCGGTGTCTTCCCCGCGCATCCAGGCTTCGGCCGTCAGATCCTGACCCCGTTGGAGAAAGGCGGGCTTGCGGAAGCGGATCCGGGCATCCTGACGATCCTCCCACAGGCTCGCTTCGGCCCGCAGCAGTTCGCCCTCCGAGAATATGTTCCGGTTCTCCCAAAAGATCTGACCGCCCACACCGCGATCCGATTCGTAGTTCAGGCCCGCGCCCACGGTTTTCTGCGGAGCGTCGGCCACGGTCAGCAACACATCATAGAGGGCGGCGGCGGGCACGACGTTTTCCTCACGGCACGGAACCTCGGGCGACGCCTTGTCCCGCGATCCGTCCTTGCCGGAAGACGACGCGCCGTCGGCGGGCACGGGTTTCATGGAGATGGTGCGGAACAGTCCCTGCTGCGACAGCGTTTCCCGGTACTCCCGGAGCAGGGCGGCGTCCCAAAGTCGACCGATTTCCCAAGGCCGCATGCGGGCGAAATACCCCGGCTTGACTGTGGACGTGCCCACCACGCGCACCCGGCCCATCGTGGCCCGCGGTCCGGGGTCCACGTCCACAAAGGCGCATAAGGTGTGCGCCTGCGTATCCAGCACGTAACGGGTGCGCAGGATCCTGGCCAGCGGATACCCATGAAGCTGCAATTCATCCGGAATGCGGTTCACCGCGGCCTGCACGTCAGAGGCTACGGCCGGAGCGTCGGCGGGCAGCCCCACCGCGGTCAGGGCATCGGGCACGTCGGGAGGCGTGGGCGCGCCGGAGTAGGTGATGGCCGTGCGGCCCATATGATACAGGGGGCCGGGCTCCAGACGCAGCGTCACCCGCGCCGGACGGACCGAGAGATCCATATCCCGGCGCACGCTGCCGCTGTAATAGCCATAGGCCTGCATAATCCGCCCGGCTTCGGCCGCATCCTTATCGACGCGGAACTCCAGGCCCATGGGACCGTCCGGCGGCGAAGAAGCCAGCTTGACCAGCAGGCTGGCCTGGCGCAAGGGGGGCAGCAGTTCCGGGGCGTCCGGACATTCCAGACTGACAGTATATGAAAGAGCCCCACCGGGAGCGGCCGACGGTGCGGCCCTGCCTTCATCTCCCCCCAGTCCGGGCATGGCGTCCGAGGGACGGACCTCACTGGTCGACGCCGTTTCCGGCGATGCTCCTCCCGAAGCGGCCGACGTTCTCCCGCGCCGCGATGCAGGGGTGGGCGGTCCGGCCAGTCCGGGCGGCAGTTGCGGAGCCACCAGCGGCGAATCGTCGCCCGATCCTCCGATCAAATCCTGGTCCAGTTCCGCGCGCTGTGACGCGGGCGGCGGGGGAGCAGGGGATTCCCAGAGTTGCGAAACACGCCAGGAGCCGCAACCCGCCAGCAGGCAGCACAACAGCACAAGCAGCACGGGCAGCGCTCCCGGCGCCGGAACGGACGTCCGGACAGCCGCCGAAGAAAAAGAATGCGGATCCTTCATGCCACCCTACGTACCCTGTGCCCGGCGTCGTGGCAAGCGCGCGACGCGCCCGCGAAACCTGATAGCGGCGTCGGGCGCCGGAACGATCCTCGGGGGATCACCCGGAGCTGCCGCCCCCGGAGAGGCATTTCTTCCAAAAATCATCCACACCCCGCAGACCGGACGGGCATATCCTGCAAAAAATTTTCCGCATATAACAGCTCTTTCAGCGCATGTCTGTTGACTTTTTTTTGTCAAGCTGTCATTTTTACTGAAGACAGGCACGAAAACATACGGGAAAACCGTTCTTCATGCCTCCCACATCCGCCCGGAGGAGGCACACATGCCCGCCATAACCATTGCTTTCGCCAATCACAAAGGCGGCGTCGGAAAAA
>CASQEL010000432.1 GCA_949427775.1 uncultured Desulfovibrionaceae bacterium | reverse complement strand
AAATGACGGCAGCGAGATTGAAGGAAACCGGAGAGTTTCATTCGAGAATGCTCTAATATTCTCAATAAATTATCTTCGTTCATGCGAGTGCTCCGGCGGCAGGGGGTCTGCGGGAAACAATCGAAAAATCGTCTTCCTCAAAGAACACATGGCGCATCTTCTCCACGGTGACCGGCATTTGTCCTTTTCAGGGCCGGTATCTTCGCATACAGTAGGGCGGCATGGTTTCCCGGCGGGGTGGACCGGGCAACGGGAGAGTCGTCAACACGTCTGCTGAGGAGGGACGATGGAAGGTTCGGGTTTGCTGCATGCGATTGGGGAAATGATGAAGAGTGTTCTTGGGCCTGTCAACAATGTCGTTTGGGGCCCCTGCATGCTGGTGCTGCTGCTGGGCACGGGGTTGTATCTGACCTTTGGTCTGCGTTTTCTCACCTTTCGCAAAATCCCCTCGGGATTCCGCAAGCTTTGGCAGCGCCGCAGCAGGCGGGACGGTATCGAAGGGGAACTTTCTCCGTTCAATGCGTTGATGACAGCTTTGGCGGCCACCATCGGCACCGGCAATATCGCCGGAGTCGCTACCGCCATTTTCATCGGAGGGCCGGGCGCGCTGTTCTGGATGTGGTGCACGGCCATGGTGGGCATGGCGACAAAATTTTCCGAAGTGCTGCTGGCCGTGCGTTTCCGCGAAGTCACGCCCGCGGGCAACGTGGTGGGCGGGGCCATGTATTTCATCAAGAACGGCCTGGGGCCCAAGTGGATGTGGATGGGCACGCTGTTCGCCGTCTTCGGTTCCGTTGCCGGGTTCGGCATCGGCAACACGGTGCAGGCCAACTCCATTGCCGACGCCATGCGCAGCGCCTTCGGCGTGCCGGTGGAGACTACGGCCGTGGTGCTGCTGATACTGGTCGGAGCGGTGCTGCTGGGAGGGCTGCGGCGCATCGGCGCCGTAGCCGGACGTATCGTGCCGTTCATGGCTTTTTTTTATGTATGCTCGGCGCTCCTCGTGATGGTGCTGCATTATGAGCGCATACCTGAAGTGCTCGGCCTGATATTCCGGGAGGCGTTTTCGCCCACGGCCGCGGAAGGCGGTTTCGCCGGAGCCACAGTCTGGATGGCCATACGCTATGGGGTGGCGCGGGGCGTCTTTTCCAATGAGGCCGGGCTCGGTAGCGCGCCCATAGCGCATGCTACGGCCACGGTGCGCAATCCCGTCAATCAGGCCATGATCGGCATGCTCGGCACGTTCATCGACACCATCATCGTCTGTACGATGACAGGCTTCGCCATTTTGGTCACCGGCACGTGGACGAGCGGTCTTACGGGCGCCTCCCTGACCACGGCGGCTTTTGAAAGCGCGCTGCCCCATGTGGGCGGCATTCTGGTCGCCGTGAGTCTGGCCTTGTTCGCCTTCACCACGATTCTCGGCTGGTGCGTGTACAGCGAGCGTTGCGTGCTCTATCTTTTAGGAGACAGGGCCCTTAAACCGTTTCGCATTATCTATACGCTGGTGGTGCCCGTCGGAGCAGTGGCCCAACTGGATCTCGTATGGCTGCTGGCGGACACGTTCAACGCCCTGATGGCCATACCCAACCTTATCGCTTTGCTGCTGCTCAGTCCGGTGGTGTTCGCCGCCGTACGCGAGTACCGGGACATGGAAAAGAAGCAGCGGAGTCTTTCCAGGTAAACATGTCATGAGGCGTATTCCTGCGGGCGGACCGACGCAGGGGGGAAATAGTCATCCGGTAAAAAATTTTCGCTGGACGCATGAAAAGACTCGTAACAGCGTGTGTACATAATTATCAACAAAACCATTTAGTTAGTATAAAATTTCGTGAGGAGGCGATTGAAGGGCAGGCGGAAGGGATGCAAAAAAAGTGGAGGA
>CASQEL010000431.1 GCA_949427775.1 uncultured Desulfovibrionaceae bacterium | reverse complement strand
AGGGGTTTGGGGGCGAGCAGCCCCCAAGAGCGCATTTCAACCTGAAAATGCTCTGCCGACTGCGGGAGCAGGCGGCCGCCGCGAAGGCACAAGCGCAATGTATTTGCGCTGTTACATGCCGGAGCGAGCGTGTCTTCAACTTTGACTTTGTAAAAAGTCAAAGTGAATCCGCTCTGGTCCACAGCCGGACATCGCTTTTCGAGAGGAGGCACAAATTCCACATTATGGAATATATTTTCCGACATGCAAAATGGCGAATGTATATTTTTTGCATGATAAAACATAAGTATTTTAGTTGAATTTTGTTTGACTTGCGCAAATTTTGGCGTCAGAATTCCCATTAACAAGATGCTGATTCCATATAATGAAAACACTGCGCTACAGACAGAACCATGACTGAAACTTCACTGGACAAGGCGTTGCGACTGTTGGACATCCTGTGCGCACAGGGCCGATCCGGCGTGACGACGCTGGCGCGGCTTTCAGGCTGCCCCGCTCCCACTGTGCATCGGCTGTTGGCCGTGCTGGCGCGCAATGGTTACGTGACGCGCGATCCCCTGACTCGGGAGTATGTTCTGGCCCTCAAATTTCTCGAAATGGGCGCGCGGGTACGTAACGATATTCCTCTGGCCTCTCTGACCATGCCCGCCATGCGTGAGCTCATGGAGCTGTCCGGCGAAACCGTCAACCTGGTCGTCTTTGAGCATTTGGAAGCTGTCTATGTGGAGCAGGTTGTCAATCCCCGCTCCATGCTGCTGATGTTCACCCGCATAGGCGCCCGCGCTCCGCTGTTTTGCTCCGGTGTGGGCAAAGCGTATCTGGCAACGCGGGAAGAGGCGTTTATTGATGAGTATTGCGCCACGGTAGAGCGCATTCGCCGTACCCGTCATACCATTGTGGAAGAGACGGCGCTCCGGCAGGAACTGTGCCGTATCCGGCGTCAGGGATATGCTGTGGATGATGAGGAAATGGAATATGGCGTGCGCTGCGTCGCGGCCCTGATTCGTCGGAGCAGCAATGTCGTGCTGGGCGGCATCAGCATATCGGGCCCGACGGCCAGAGTCACTACGGACTCGCTGTCCCGCCTGGGCCTGGAAGTACGGCGTGCGGCCGAGGAGATTTCCACCGGGCTTGGCTGCCGGGACAGTCATACATTTAACCCTTAAAGGAAGTTCCGATGAAAGACATTCGTACACGGGCGCGGGAACGCATGAAAGGATTTTGCCGGGTGTGCCCTGTTTGCGACGGGCGCGCCTGCTCCGGAGAGGTGCCCGGCATGGGCGGCATCGGCACGGCGGCCACGTTCCGCAACAATATCCAGGCTCTGGCGACACAACAATTACATATGGTGCTGGTGCACGACATCAAGGAGCCTTCCACGGACACCTCCGTTCTGGGCCTGGAACTGGCGTTTCCCGTGCTCGCGGCCCCTATCGGGGGAGTTTCCTTCAATATGGGAACGGCCATGACGGAGGAGGAGTATGTCGGAGCCGTGTTGGAAGGTTGCAGAACGGCGGGTGTTCTGGGCTGCACCGGAGACGGTGTTCCTCCGATCATAGAAGAAGCCGCTCTGGGCGGCCTGCGCGGAGAAAACGGACGCGGCATCCCGTTCATCAAACCCTGGGAAGGCCGGGAACGGGACGAAAAGCTGGAGCGCGCCCTGGACACAGGCTGTCCCGCGATCGGCATGGACATCGACGCGGCCGGATTGATCACGCTGCGCAAAATGGGCCGCCCCGTGGCTCCCTTGTCCCCACAGGAACTGGAACACGTGGTGAAACGCGTGCATAACGCCGGACGCCGTTTTATCCTCAAGGGAATCATGACCCCTGTCGATGCGCAGCATGCCCTGGAAGCCGGAGCGGACGCCATCGTAGTATCCAACCACGG
>CASQEL010000430.1 GCA_949427775.1 uncultured Desulfovibrionaceae bacterium | reverse complement strand
CAACTGGGGCGCGTCAAACCCTATTATCTGCGTAATGAAACCCTGCGGGCGCTGGCGGCCATGATTTCCGCACTGAAGGAGCTCAGCGCCGCTCCGCAGATTCCGTCAGAGCTGAGAGGGCTCATCCGTGACGGCATGCAGCTTCTGAGTCGAGACCAACAGATAAAGGCTGCCGCCAAAGGCTCTCTGCAATACCAGCCGGGACAGGAACGAACGTTGTTGCTGCACCTGGCTATGGCCTACAAAACCATCAAGGAAGCGGAAGACTATGAATCGCACGACGATGCGTTGAACCGGAAAATCAAGCTTGATCAGGCATACAATCTGGGGTTGCGTCTCCTGGAACAGGGACAGGCTTCCGAAGCCGACGCCAGCTTTGCCGAAGCACTGACCCATTACAAAGATGAGCATCGTCTTTTTGCGTTGATAGGCAAAGCCCTGATGGACGCCGGGGAAGTGCGGCGCGCTTTCCCCTATCTGAAACGGGGCGTGGAAGCGGACGGTTCGGACGCGGAAATGGCCGAGCTGCTGCAACGATGCACCCAAATGCGGGAAGGACTCCGGAACGAAGGCGCTGCCTAAGCCTTTTTTACAGTGCTCCGTCTCATCCGCCCCTGCCGAGAACCGTTGTCTCCGCAGGGGCGTTTTTATGTGCAATATCGTCTTGTCTTTTCTTTGGAAAACTTCTAGATTCTTTGATTCCCGCCACAGAACGGCGCTTGCTCCGAAGCGGTGTTCCCGGGAAATGCGCCAAAAGCGGGAACGCCTGCGCACGACAGCCCCGCGATGCCCCACAGGCCTACCTCCGCGACCGGCAATGCGATGCGTTCCGAGCAGGCATGCCGACATTGCGAAGCATGGTTGCCGGTCGCCGCACGTATCATGGGCATCGGCCCGCACGCCCATATCGGGCAATGCCCCAAGGCAGCCGACCGTGTTCCCGTATCGCCTGAGCGGAGCGTTATGGAGCGACGATGGATAGGGCGGGCTTTGGCGCAGGAAACGGCACGGCAGGCTCTGAAGGAATTTCCGATAAAGGACGTCACCACTATGTATCCTGTTCGATATATTCACGCGGCCGACCTGCATCTGGACGCCGCGTTCCGGGGATTGAGCCGCGAGGCGACGTCCGCCGGAGCTGACGTCGCCCGGACGTTGCACAGGGCGACTTTTACGGCCCTGGAGCGGCTCTTCCGACTGTGCGAAACAGAAAATCCCGACTTTCTGGTCATCGCCGGCGACATCTACAATCAGGAAGATCGCAGCCTCAAGGCGCAATTTGCCCTGCGCGACGGATGCGAACGCCTGGCCGCCCGCGGCATACGGGTGTTTCTGGCGCACGGCAACCATGATCCCCTGTCCTCGCGCCTGCGCACGCTCTCCTGGCCGGAAAACGTCACTGTTTTCGGCGGTCAGGTGGAAACGCATCCCGTCCTGCGCGACGGCGCGCCCGTGGCGCTGGTGCACGGCATCAGCCACGCCGCCGCCAGGGAATCCCGCAATCTCGCCAAAGCCTTCCACCGTGCCCGGCCGGAAGCCTTCGACTCCGGAAAGGACGGACAGGACTGCTTCCAACTGGGCGTGCTGCACTGCACGGTGGAAAACGTCCGGCATCCGGAACGCTACGCGCCCTGCACGCTGGACGATCTGCGGGCCGCGGAACTGGACGCCTGGGCGCTGGGGCATGTGCATGAGCGCCGCATCCTGTGCGAGGCGCCCTTTATCGCCTACCCCGGAAACATCCAGGGGCTGCACGTCAATGACCCCGGCCCGCGCGGCTGTCTGCTGATCACGGCCACGCCCGAAGCCGGACAAGGCTTTGCCTGCAACGCCGTTTTTCACGATCTGGCGCCGGTACGCTGGGAAACCTTGGAGATTTCCGTGGAAGGACTGTCCCGCCCGGATGCCGTGGAAA
>CASQEL010000429.1 GCA_949427775.1 uncultured Desulfovibrionaceae bacterium | reverse complement strand
TCTCCGGAACCGCAGGGACAGACCATACGAAAACATTCGTGCGCCCGCGCGGAGGCGGACTCTGTCCATATGCATCATATGCATGGGAAAAGGGGGAAGGCGGGATTCATTTCGAGGAAAAAGGCGAGTTTCCTGCAACGGGGCAGAGACTGGATATATCGCTCCAGGCGTCCGGCTTGAGAACGGTCGGCGCATGGACGGCAGGCGCGAAACTTCACGGGGCGGCGTGAGCGAGTGTAACGCGCGCCCCCCGGCCGCAAACCGTTATGCTGCTCCAGGCGGCGTTCCGGATGGGTTGTGATGCCGCAATAGTATGTGCCGTCGGCGCACTCCAGAAGATACACATACCAGCGCGCTCCGGGGGCGTCTTCTTCCGCGGCGTCGGGCGGCTGCGGCTGGGGAGTAGGGGAGGCGGATTCCTGTCGCATGAACTTATCTTCCTGATGTCCGATCCGGCGTCGCTGCTCCGGGCGGAGCTGTAGTCCTTCCGCAGCCGTCGGGATAACATGTGGGCAACAGAAAAACCGGCGAACCCCGCGAACGCGCGGAATCCCGGTCCGGCTGCGTTGATGGCGGCGGATGTTGGATGCTCAGAGGGATGCGCGACCGTCCTGTTCGGGGAGAGCTCGCGCCATCAATATATATGTTCCCGGAGACAGCGGCCACAAACGTGGCGTCTTCGCCGGGTCAGGCTTCGCGGCACCACCAGATCACCCGTCCGATAACGTGCACGCTATCGGCCAAATCCCCCCGCAGATCCACCTCGATGGGAGCGTAACGTTCATTGAGGCTGCGCAGCACCATACGGCGTCCGGGCAGCGTTTCAATTTGCTTGATGTAAATCTCTTCATTGACGGCCACGGCGTACATGGCATGCCCATACAGATCGCGCTTTCCCTGGTCTACCAGAACCATGTCGCCGTGGCGGATTTCCGGTTCCATGCTGTCGCCCGTGACACGCATGAGCACCATGCGATCCGGGTTGCCTTTACGGCAGATCCAGTCCTCGCGAAAAGCGAAATGGCCGATGATCGCGGCGTCGGTTTCCAAACTCCCCGTGCCTGCCGCCAGACGGGCGGAAACGAGGGGCACCAGCACCAGATCCACGTCAGGCAAGTCCGGCATGTGGGGCAGCGGCAGCCGGGTCACGGGGCGGGCAGACTCCGCGAGTTCCGGCGAGGACGGGGCGTGACCGAAGAACAACCAATCCAGAGAAAGATTGTACTTCACGGCCAGGCGCATGATCCAGTGCTCGGGCACTTTGCTTTTGCGGCGCGCCTGGCTGACTGCCTGAGGCGTGACGCCCAGCAGTTCGGCCAACTGGGCATCCTTATGCAGGCCGGTGCCTTGCAACAGGCGATCCAGAACTTCGCGGTGGTTGATATCAGGCTCTTTCATGGGCAAATCCTAAGAAAATCACGGAAAAATGTCAATCAACAAGTTTATATTATCTTGAATAGTCGTGTAAAATAAATTTTATGATTGACTTTTCTTCGGCATTGATGAATCTTTCGGTTTATGCAAGCCGGAAAAAGCGTTGCGGGCATTTTATCCGCGTTCAACCGTGAGCAGCGCTAAACAGGAGCTGAAGATGTCGATAAGTGAAGATTTGCTGCATGTGAATGCTGCCCTGGGAACAGTGGCTCAAGGTTTGAGTGGGGAAAAACACGCCTTGGTGCAAATGATTGCCGCCAATATCCATGCATTGGCCGAACAGGTCGAAGCTTTGGAGGGGGTTCCCCTGGAAATGCGCCAATACGGCGCGCCTGCGGGAACGCCCTCGGCTTCCAGTATCGCATAACACAAAATACTTCGTATTTTGCGTCAAGATCATTCGCCGAAAAACGCGGTTTTCGGCTCATTCACGGCGGCTATGCCGCCGCGCCATGCTCTCGCATGGCGGCTAGTACACAGAAACTTTAGATG
>CASQEL010000428.1 GCA_949427775.1 uncultured Desulfovibrionaceae bacterium | reverse complement strand
CGCGCCAGTTCTGGCGGCGCAACGCCCTGCGCGACGACAGCCTGGACGATCTGATCGCCGCCTGCGTGGAGATGGCCCGCCTGCGCATCGGAGCGCTCATCGTCATCGAGCGTTCCATGCCCCTGGGAGACATGATCCGGCGGGAAGGCGTGCGCCTCGACGCGGTGCTGTCGAAAAAACTGCTCATGAACATCTTCTATCCCAAAGCCCCTCTGCACGACGGCGCGGTAGTGCTCAGCAAGGGACGAATCACCGCCGGGGCCTGCATTCTGCCCCTGGCGGTGGTCAAGGGGCAAAATTTCGGCACCCGGCACCGGGCGGCTCTGGGCATCACGGAAGAAAGCGACGCTGTGGCCGTGGTCGTCTCCGAAGAACGCGGGGAAATCTCCGTGGCCATCAAGGGACACCTTATCAGGAATCTCGATGCCACCCGGCTCAAGCAGGTGTTGACCGATGTCCTCTAAAAAAATGCGGACCCCCAATTGGCTCATTCTGGCGCTGGCTTTTCTGAGCGCGCTGCTCATGTGGTACACCGTCACCGTTCGGGATCGGCTGGAGGTGCAACTGGAAGTGCGCCTGGACTATCGGGGCGTACCCGAAAACATGGTGGTCGTGGACGGACTGATCAACAAAATGAGCATCCGTCTGCGGGGACCGGAAGCCCTGGTTCGCTCCATCACGCCCCAGAACCTGAATCAGGTCGTCAATCTGTCCAAACTCAAAAAAGGGACGAACGTCATTCCCCTGACGCCCGCCGAATGGGACCCTGCCTTCCGTGCCTTTGAAATTATTGAAATTTCTCCCCCAAAACTGACCTTGGAGGCGGACAATATCGTCAACCGCAACGTGCCGGTGAAACCGGTGCTCAAGTCTCCGCTGCAAGGGACGGCGCTGACCGTGACGGACATCGCCGTGGGCCCCCCTACTGTGTCCCTGCGCGGCCCCGAATCCGTGGTCAACGCCATGGGCGGCGTGAAGGTGATCATTCCCCTTGATCCCAAGGCGTCGGCGGGCACGCATATGCAGAATCTGCCTTTGGACGTGCCCAACTTCGTTTCGGCCAACCCGCCCTCGGTCAACGTCCAGTACACCATCACCAGCGGCCGCAAGGAAGTCACGCTCCAGCGCACCATCGCCGTGGCCGCGCAGGACAGGCGACGCTACACCATCACGCCCCCCGTGGTCAGCCTGCGCGTGGAGGTGCCGGAGAGCCTGGCCCGGAACAGCGCCTATCTGAACAAGGCGCAGCTTTCCGTGACGCCGCCGCCCATGACCCCCGGTTCCAGCGTCCGGGCGCCCATCAGCCTCAGCCTGCCGGAAGGCATGACCGTGCTGGAGGCCCCGCCGACGTATGCGACAGTGACAAAGAATAAAAAATAACCTACTGTATATTTCAGTGACGGCGGCGCGGAGTTCCGCCTTTTTCCCACGGAAAACGCTCCGCGCCGTCACCACTGAAAGCACGGGCGACGGTACGGGCAAATACGCTTTGCCGCGCAACCGGCAATCTGCTGCAGGAGTTTCACATGTCCTCTCGTTTGTTCGGCACCGACGGTCTGCGCGGTCAAGTCAATATTCATCCCATGACCGCCGACGTGGCCCTGCGTCTGGGCCTTGCCGCGGGCACGCGCTTTCGCCACGGCGATCGCCGTCATCGGGTGGTCATCGGCAAGGACACCCGCCTTTCGGGCTATATGTTCGAATCCGCCCTTACCGCCGGACTCTGCGCCATGGGCATGCATGTGATCATGGTCGGGCCGTTGCCCACGCCGGCCATCTCCTTTCTCACGCGCAACATGCGGGCCGACCTCGGCGTGGTCATCTCCGCCTCGCACAATCCGTTCCACGACAACGGCATCAAATTTTTTGACGCCGAAGTCTTCAAGCTGCCCGACGAAGTGGAAAACGAAATTTCCGCCATGGTGCTGAACC
>CASQEL010000427.1 GCA_949427775.1 uncultured Desulfovibrionaceae bacterium | reverse complement strand
CGGCCTGCTGCCGGTGCTGGTGACGGCTGACGCCGACGATCCGGCCACAGCGCTGATCGCCCGACTGCGGGAGGAATTTCCGCATATCCGCCAGGTGATCGCCGGTCCGGCCTCCGGCTGCGGTCAGAAAAACCGCAATCTGCTGCAAGGCGTGGCCGCCGTGGGCGACGCGGCGGAGATCTATCTGTTCTGCGACAGCACCCATGAGGCCCGACCGGACTTCGCGCGGCGTCTGGCGCGGCCGGTGGCCGAGGGGGAAAGCGCGTTCGCCACGGGCTACCACTATGTGGACGCCGGGGACGACAGGCCCGTGACCCTGGCCTATCAGTTGAGCGTGCTGCTGATGCGCCTGTTGCAGGCCGTGTCGGTGTTCACCCAACCCTGGGGCGGGGCCATGGCGATTTCCCGCCGGGCGTTCGAGCGCCGGGGCATCGCGGCGTTCTGGCGCGACAAGGTTGTGGACGACTGCTCCCTGGCCGGGCTGTTGCTGCGCTGCCGCCTGGGCGTGACGCTGTGCGGCGGGGCTGTGCTGCGCACCGTGGCCCGCGACCACAGCCTGCCGGTCTGGCGGGCCTGGATGGATCGGCAGGTGCTGTTTCTCAAGTTCTGCGTGCCCGGCCAATGGGTTCTGCTGGGCGTGTTCGCCCTGCTCATGGCCGCGCCGGCGGCGGTTTCGCTCGCAGCCGTGGCGGGCGGCCTGTCGGGACTGGTTCCCGGCCCGGCGTTTCTGTTCGGGCTGGTCCACCTGACCCTGCTCTGCGCCGTGGTCCTCGGCTGGCGAGAGCTGCTGCCCCGCAAGGTTCCGGCCTTGCGCTGGCTGGGGGCCTTTGCCCTGGGCGTCGGCATGTTCTGTCTGGTCTACCTGCGCAGTATTCCGGCCCGGACCATCCTCTGGCACGGCAGGGTTTACCGGGTGGGCCGGGGCGGCCGCGTGCTGTAGCGCTGTTTCGCTCCGGGGCGGGTTCTGGACAAGAGCGCCGCCCGGGTCTATCATGGCGCTTTATGAGAGCCGTGTCCGGCAGCCGCGCGGACGACGCGGCGCAACATTCCGGATTGCCTGCATGATAGCGACATCAGACCTTTTCCGCGTCAGCCTCCGCCAGGTCATACGCCAGCGCAGCTACGGGGTAATATTTTCCATCGCCCTGGGCATCACGGCGTTCATCGCCCTGTCTGTGCTGGGCCGCGAAATCCGTTACAACATCGGGCAGGACATGGTTCTCATGGGCGGGGTCAACGTGATCCGCGCCTACATGGACGACGCTCAGTACCTGGGGCAGCCCCGGCGCGAGTTCTTTCCCGAAACCATCAAGGCCCTGCGCGCCCTGCCCGGCGTGGCTACCGTGGCCGTCAACCTGCACGGGCAGGAGCTGTTCACCCTGCGGGTGGGGGAACGCTCCATGGACGTGGCCTTCATCGGCATCGACCAGTATTTCTGGGAAACCTACGCCACCACGCTGATCGCCGGGCGGGAGCTGAACGAGGCGGACATCCGCGAGCGCCGTCGGGTCTGCGATCTGGGCCGGGATCTGGCCCGCGAGCTGTACGGCGACGAGAAAAAGGCCGTGGGGCAACTGCTGTTTCTGCGCAACGACGTGTTCGAGGTCGTGGGCGTGGTGGGCGGCGTGATGCTGGGCAGCTGGGGCCAGGGGGGCTTTCTCCCCTACACTACGGCGGCCGACCGCAACTGGGCCGGGGGCAAGCTGAACCGCCTGTTCATTCGGGCCGTGGGTTGGGAAGACGTGCCCCGACTGGTCAGGCTGATTCCGGAGGTGGTGCGGGAGCGGCAGAACGCCCCCTATCTGGTGATCAAAACCCAGGAGGAGCAGCTCGACCGCATCCAGACCACCTTCGTCTGGGTGGAGGCCCTGCTGTGGCTGGGCATCGCCGCCTCGCTCATGCTGGGCGGTTTCGGCATCTGGTACGGCACCTT
>CASQEL010000426.1 GCA_949427775.1 uncultured Desulfovibrionaceae bacterium | reverse complement strand
AAAATGGAGGGTCCGGGGGCATCATGCCCCCGGCGGGGTGTGGGGCGGAGCCCCATATCTTTTGGAGCATTTCAAGCGTGAACTGCTCTAAAATACACCGCTGGACGACGGCCGCACTTCCGTCTACTATTTGTCCGCTACTGCCGATCCCGGAGGAATTTCATGAAAGCCGTCATTTTCGATCTGGACGGAACTCTGCTGGACAGCCTGGAAGATCTCGCCGACGCCTGCAATGCGGCTCTGACCGGGGCGCGCTATCCCTCCCACCCGCTTGACGACTACAGGAAGTTTGTGGGCAACGGCATAGAAACGCTTCTGCGGCGCGCCCTTCCTCCCGGCGAAGCGGATCGGCTGGGGCGGGAGGCGTTCACCGCGCTGGTCGATGCCATGCGCGGCATCTACGGAAAGGCCTGGAACGTGAAGAGCGCGCCCTATCCCGGCATTCCCGAAACCCTGAAAGCTCTTGCCGACCGGGGCATCCGCCTGGGCGTGCTCTCCAACAAGCCTCATCCCTGGACGGAGGAGATCATCCGGTATTATTTCCCCCATATCCCGTTCGCGGAGGTGCGCGGAGCCATGCCCGGCGTGCCTCCCAAACCCGATCCGGCCGCGGCCCTGGCCATCGCGGCCCGCCTGGATCTCTCCCCGGACGAATGCGGCTTTGTCGGAGACAGCAACGTGGACATCCACACCGCCGTGGCCGCGGGCATGATTCCCGTGGGCGCGACCTGGGGATTCCGCGACAGGGAAGAACTGCTCACCGCCGGAGCGCAGTATCTGGTCCATACCGCGCCGGATCTGCTGCAACTGCCGGATCAGCGAAGCCGGTTTATTCTCGGCATGCAGTAAACTGTCGGCTCGCGACCGGACGGGGCGCGCGGATGCGCCGGATCGGTCCGTTCGCTCGGAAAGGGCCTCCGACGGACGCTCGCGCACAGCCGTCGGAATGTTTTCATGTTTTTATGCGGCACGCTCCCTCTTGAGATATGCTTCCGGAAAACGGCGGCGCGGCGGAGCGCACCGCGCAACACTACGGCGGGAATCCGGATGCGACGGAACATCATAGAGATCGATGAACAAAAATGCACAGGATGCGGCCTGTGCATCCGGGACTGCGCCGAAGGCGCGCTGGCTCTGGTGGACGGCAAGGCCCGGTTGATCCGGGACAGCTACTGCGACGGACTGGGGGCCTGCCTGGGAGCGTGCCCTGAAGGCGCGCTCACTGTCATCCGGCGCGAAGCTCCGGCCTTCGACGAAGCAGCGGCCATGGAAGCGCTGCGACGCAGAGCTGCGGACGCGGCCCCCGGTTCCGGACTCTGCCCCGGCGTCCGGCCGACCGGAATGCCGGAACAGCCGTTTCCGAAGGGCCTTACGCCGTTGCCGACGTCCCCGGAGGCCAACTGGCCCATCCAGTTGCGCCTTGTTCCGGCGGACGCGCCGTTTCTGCAGCGGGCCCGACTGCTCATTGCGGCGGACTGCACCGCCTTCGCCCGGCCGGAGCTGCCGGCGCGGCGTCTGCCGGGCCGGGCGCTGCTCATCGCCTGTCCCAAACTGGACGACACCTCCAGCTATGTGGAAAAACTGGCGCGGATATTCCGCACCCGCGATATTCGGGACATTCTTGTCCTGCATATGACCGTTCCCTGCTGCACGGGACTCGCGGCTCTGGTGGACGCCGCCCTGCGCACCAGCGGCAAAAACATTCCCCTGACGAAGGAAACAGTTCCCCTGCGCGGAGCATAACCTCCCGTTCGCGCCGCGAGCGTTTTTCTCACAACCTCATCCGGCACGCCCCGCAATGCAGCCCGGACATGAAAAAATTCCTGTCCACGCCGGACGCCTTGGCCGCATGTCGCCCGCAAAAAGCGAAACAAGAAAAGTTCTTGACAAAGCGGTACGGAGTATTTATTAATGTCCGGTTCAGTTGAAGCGA
>CASQEL010000425.1 GCA_949427775.1 uncultured Desulfovibrionaceae bacterium | reverse complement strand
GTGGTGGAGCGGTTGAGCGGGGTGCTGGTCACTCTGGCGTTCTGCGGCGCCGTGGGCGCGGCCCTGTCGCTGGAGTGGCGCGCTTGCGGCCTGCTGCCGGGCAAAACGGCCCTTATCCTGCTCGTTGCCTGCGCGGCCCTGGGAGGGGCCGGGCTGGTGCTTTTGACGCGATCCGCCGCGCCCTGGGCGGAACGGGCGCGGGAGCTGCTGCGCCGGGCCGGAGCTGCCGTGCGTTGGTGGCGGGATCATCCCGGCCGCATCGCGGCGTGCCTGGGGTTTTCGCTGCTCAACCTGCTCTGCGGCAGCCTGGTCATTCTGGTTCTGGGCGCGGCTGTGGGGCAGCATCTGACGGCCCTCCAGGCTCTGGCGGCCATCGGCCTGACCACCCTGACTACGTATCTGCCCATCAGCATCAGCGGTCTGGGGGTGATGGAGGCGGGGCTGGCCGGGCTGCTGACCGTGTTCGCCTATCCGCCCGCGACCGCCGTGCAGGTGGCCGTGCTGTTGCGGCTGGTCGGCGTGGCCGCCGTGCTGCCGGGCGCGTTTTTCTGGCGCGGCCGGACGTGAGCTCCGCAAAGACATGTCGCGCGCCGCGACAGAGAAGGCGCGCGTGCGGATATGCTTCCGCAAAGATGCGCCGCGCCGCCACGGCGGGCAAGGAGATGCGACAGCTATGGAAACGACGCTGAATGCGGGACAACATAATTTCAATTTTGTTGTCCGACCGAAAGACTCCGATCGGACCGGGGATTCCGGTGGGGGCGGCGACGCCCGGCCGACCGGGGAGCGGGGAATGTCCCTGCTGGTGGCCATACCCTGTTTCAACGAAGCCGAGAGCATTGCCGGGGTCATCGCCGGGATGCCCGCACGCGTCGAGGGCATCGACATCCTGACGGTGCTGGTGGTGGACGACGGCTCGACGGACGACACCGCGCATCTGGCCGCCGAGGCCGGGGCCGTGGTGATCCGGCACGGAGTCAACCGGGGCGTGGGCGCGGCCTTCGACACGGCCGTGGAATACGCCCTGGAGCACCATTACGATCTGATGGTCAACATCGACGGCGACAATCAGTTCAATCCGGCGGACATCCCCCGGCTGATCGCGCCGATTCTGGCCGGAGAGGCCGACATGACTACGGCCTCACGTTTCGTAGACCCGGCCCTGGTGCCGGATATGCCCCCGGCCAAGCTGTACGGCAACAAGCTGATGTCCGGCTTCATCAACGCCCTGGTGGGCGTGCGCTACTACGACGTGTCCTGCGGTTTCCGCTGCTACAGCCGGGAAAGCCTGCTGCGGCTCAACCTTCAGGGGGCCTTTACCTACACCCAGGAAACATTTATTGATTTGTCGGTGAAGCGCCTGCGGATCAGGGAAGTGCCCATCAAGGTGGTCTACTTTGCGGAACGCCGGTCCCGCGTGGCCGGAAATCTGTTCAAGTACGGCCTCAAAACCTCGAACATCATACTGCGCAGCTACCGTGACTACTATCCGTTGCGCTTTTTCTGGTCGCTGGCTCTGGTTTTCGCCGTGCCCGCCCTGATTCTGGGCTGGATGTTCTTCAGCCACTACTTCGCTACCGGACTGTTCACCGGCTCGCTGTACGCCGGCTTCAGTTCGGCGTTTCTGTTGATGATGGCCACGGTGTTTTTTGTGTTGGGCATTGTGGCCGACATGCTGGTACGCCTGCGGGTCAATCAGGACAAGATTCTGTACCGGCTGAAGAAATACAGCCTGCCCGGGGACGGAGGGCGGTAATGGGCGGACGCAAGGGCGACGCGGAGAGCCGCGCCTTCCGGCGGCGGCGTGCGGGGCGCGGGCCGGAGGCGGCATGACCCCGCGCCGGTACTCCTCTTGGCTTATGGCCCTGCTGGGCGCGGCCGTCTTTGCCCTGTGTCTGTGGATCACGGACCTGCCGTCGCCGTCCCTGCTGTGGAATATCG
>CASQEL010000424.1 GCA_949427775.1 uncultured Desulfovibrionaceae bacterium | reverse complement strand
CCAGGACGGCGGTTTCACGTTGCGCCATGGCCGTGACGGCAGGGGCGTCGTACAGGCCGTGCAGCTTGTATTTGTTGCCCAGGCCGTTGCCGTAGGCCGGGGCTTTCATCCGTGCGGGACTGCCCGTATCCTTGGCGTGGCGCACGGCGCAGAAGCCCGTGTAACAGGCCGGAGCGCCCCGGCGCAAGGCCCGGAGATCGTGCTCCAGATCGTCGTATTGCGAAGGGGAAAGGGCCAGGGAAAATCCGCCGCGTTCCAGCAGTTCCGCCGTGCGGAACAGATGACAGCAGCCCGTGACCGAGGCGCAGGGGCGCAGAAAATCCCATTGGCCGAGGTCCGGCGAAACCGCCGCGGGATTGGTCATGCTGAAGGGTTCGCCGTGGACGCGCAACAAGGAAAAGGCTGTTTCGGGATCTTCGCGACCTTCGGCTTCCGCGCTGCCCGGCACTGCGTCCCCGGCGGGCGCGCCGGTGAACTGCGGTTGCAGATGCAGAGGGCCGGACTGTATCCGATGCGGACGGGAGGCGTCCACCACCCGGCAGCCCCAGGCTGAGGCCGTGGGGCGCGCCTGCACGGCGCGGGCCAGATGACGCAGCCAGTCCGGGGGCGTCAGCGCGTCGTCGTCCAGGTAGGCGGCAAAGGGCAGACGGCGCACTTCCGGCAACTGCATCAGCCAGTTGCGGGCGGCGGGCGCGCCCACGTTCACCGGCAGGGACACGGGCAGGAACCGATCCGCGCCCAGGCGATCCCGCCAGGCGCGCAGCACCGCGCCCGTGGCGTCGGTGGAGCCGTTGTCCAGGCAGGCGATCAGGGCCGCGTCGGGCAGTGAGGCCGCCAGAGATTCCAGGGCGGCGTGCAGCAGATCCGCCTTGTTCCAGGAGTAGAGCAGCACGGCGGTGTTGCCGAGGGGAGAGGGAACCAGGCCGGATTGCGCCGGAGACAGGGGCGCGTCGAAGCCGCGCAGACGATCGTGGAGAGTCAGGATCAGGTTGACGTGCCACGGGCGCGCCGCCAGCACCCTGCGCCAGATCGCAAAAGCCTCGTCCGCGCGTCCCAGGCGGTGAAGGCAGTGCCCCGACAGTTCCAGCGGCGTGAGCCAGCCGCCGTCCACGGCCCGGAAACAGGTCAACGCTTCGACCCAGGAGCCTTCGCGCCAGTGGCGGAGTCCCGCGCGCCAGTGCCCCAGAAAGCGGATCGGCGCGGGCCAGGAGTGCGGTTCCGGCGCTTCCGGCAGGGCGTCGCAGGCGCGCAGGGCCGTCAGTTGCCGGACCTGCGTCGCGGAGAGAAAGGGTGCGCTCCGGTGCAGGGCCAGCATCCGGTCGGCCGAGTCCCGATCTTCGGGGGCGGCTTCCCAGGCGGCGGACAGCAGATCGCAGGCGTGCCGCAGCGTCGCGCGCAGGGCATCGGGGGAGAGCGGAACTCCTTCGCGGGCGGCGGAGGACGCGGCGATTTCCAGCAGACGCAGACTCCAGCGCAGACGTGGAGCCTGCCCGCTGCTGTCGCGCAGCAGTCCGGCGGCCAATTCCGGAGGCAGGGCGTTCCATGCCGCCGACAGGGATGAAATGGGCATACGGCATTCCTTGCTGAGAAAGAGGAAAAACGCGGTGCGCGAAGAGATGGTGACCGCTCCGCACGGAGCTGTCAAGCGGGATGGCCCTGCGTTGAGGCATGGCGCGGAAGCCGGATAAAGCGGTCCGGCGCGGTCGGCGTCATGTCAGGACGCGGCGGCGGTTGCAAGAATGCGGAACAGTTCCTCACGATATTTCCAATACAGGAGCGCCGCCGGAAAGATTTTTTCCCAGGGCTTGTGATACCCGTAGTGGACGATGAACGTCGAAAGACGATCCGGCTTGAGCATATGCCGTTTCTTGATGGATATGTTGAAGTTGTAGGCATTGTCCAAATAGTGGACTTCCCGTTGCTCTTTTTTTTCAAGCAGAAAATAGAT
>CASQEL010000423.1 GCA_949427775.1 uncultured Desulfovibrionaceae bacterium | reverse complement strand
AGAAAGTGGGGAATGTCGTTCAGGCGCTGCCGCATGTAGATATTCCAGAAGCGCAGGGCCTGCGGGATCAGATAGTTTTGCGTGACCACGTCGTCCGTCGGCACGCTTTCCGGTTCGGGCAAATCGGCAAAGTCCGTCGCATGGTCGGGAGGAGCAACGGGGCTTTCCGGTGGCAGCTCCAGAGGGCCGTAGGCCATGCCGTCGCGGCTTCGGGCAATCTTGCCGGATTTGGACAGGCATTCGCGCAGACGTTTGTAAAGATGTTTTGCGGGACTCTGCCTGCGTTCCGTATCCATGAGCGCGTTTTGCAGATAGGAAAACCCCTTGTCCAGGACTCTTGTCCAGACATCTTCCGGGGAAATTTCTCCGTTCTGCTCTTCCTGCCGGAGTCTGATTAGGAGCAACTCCACCTCATCGGCATGTTCAAGGAGCTGCCCTGCAAGTTCGGCTACTGCCGTATCAAGAATATCGTTTTCTTCCGCCCGAGGCGTGCCGCAGTAGACAACGGCCATACGCTGCCGCAACGCGCGCGAACATCGTTTGCGTAAAATCTTTCCGGCATGGGCAAGAAATCCCTGCCGTCGGGAATCCTGTAACAGCTCATCAAGCGCGGATGCCATGACGTCTCCTCAATACTGCAGTTTTTCCGGAGGGAATATGCCCAGAAATGCGGGTATCCGCGAAAAAATGGCGCTGGCGCGAGAAATGACGGAAGTGCTTCCTGTCACCAGAAAGCTGTCCCGGTCGCAGACAACGCCGGTGGGCTGCAAAACAGCCCCCCGGGGAATGCGCGGGCCGGGCTGCGGCAGAGAAGTGCATGGGCAGATCCGTAGCGCATAATTGCCGATTTCCTCCAGCACATAGGCGGGATGTCCTGTATGATCCGGGCGCAGACGGCGCGGAAAGGGCTGTGCTTCCGCCGTTATGGTCAGCCAGCAGGTGTCTTCAATCTGGCGCAGTACCCAACCTGTGCCCCAGAAGACAGGCGGCAGACGGGCATCACGCACAAGGACCGCCGCAATGGCGCGCGCGTCCCTGGACCGAAGAGGCGTGGATGCGGGACGTATCCTTTCCAGCCGCAGGGCAGAGCGTGCCTTGGGCCTGCCGGAGCGGGAGCGCCCATATTCCTCTTCCGAAGCATCATTCCGCCGGAATGTTTTCTTTTTGCTGACAGCCATGCGGCATACCTCCGAAACATGATCTGGCTACTGTTGCAAACCTGTTTCAGGGTATCATGTTTCCCCGGGAAAAAAAAGGAGCCGCGCCCGATGCTTTTTTTGCACGGGCGTGAAAAAAGCGCTCGCGGCGGCGAAAGAGAACATATCGGCAGGGTCTGTTTTGTCACACCGTCGCGGGGATTCCTGTTGCCCGTTACCCCTTGCAGGAGGTTTGCACATGAAGATTCCCCATGCTGATTTTTATGGCGGGCGCAAGGACGCCGAGCCTGTTTGCCCCCGTCCTGTCACAGACAGGAGGTCGCGTGACGCCATGTTCGCCCATCGTCCCTGCGGAACGGAACACGGTGTGTTGCGGCTGGTGGAATTCGGCGTCGTGTTTGTGGTGCCTCTTTGTAAAATAGCAGGAAGCTCCACTACTTTCATGCTGGTGGCATCCGGCGTCGTGTTTGTGGCGGCTCTTCTGGTCGATATGCTGACGGCGTCCAGGTCCGGGAACTGAAACCGCCGCGTTTGCCGCCCCTGCCGCTTTTCCCGGATAACGTGTCAGGTCGGAATCCGCAAAGCCCGACATCAGGTTTCGGGTACGGCAGTTTGCCTCCTTTCTTTCCGGTCCATACCGTGGGAGCATGGTACGTCTTGTCTTTTTGTCTTGTCCGCAACATCGGGAGTTCATCATGGAACGAGTGCTTGTTTTTCTTGATTTTGCCAACATTGATGCCGGATGCCGTCCCTTTGCCCGCGTGGATTACGCTCGACTGCTGGAATACCTTGCCCAG
>CASQEL010000422.1 GCA_949427775.1 uncultured Desulfovibrionaceae bacterium | reverse complement strand
AGACGACCTTTGCCGACGCGCCCAACAAGTAGGCCGCCATGCGTATCGCCATCGCCAGCGGCAAGGGCGGGGCCGGAAAAACCACGGTGACGGCTTCCCTGGCCTTCGTGTGGAAGACGCCGTTCGTCGCTGTGGACACGGATGTGGAAGCGCCCAACCTGCACCTGTTCCTGCCGCCGCGGATCGACGCGCGGGAAACAGCGTTTCTGGAAGTCCCCGTGGTCGATCCCGAACGCTGCACGCTCTGCGGCGCGTGCCGGGATCTGTGCCGGTACAAGGCCATCGCCCGTTTCGCTTCCCGCCTGAATATTTTTCCCGATATGTGCCACGGCTGCGGCGGATGTTTCGCCGTCTGCCCGGAACAGGCCCTGAGTCCCGGCCGGCGCGAACTGGGCGTTCTGGAAGAAGGAACCGTGCTTGAAGGTCGGGCGCGTTTTCTGATGGGACGATCCAGAATCGGCGAGGCCATGACGCCCCCTCTGCTCCGCGCCTTGCGCCGCCGCCTGGACGGCATGCTGGACGTCGCTCCGGGCGACGCGCTGATCGATGCGCCTCCCGGCGTAAGCTGTCCGGTCATGACTGTGGTCCGCGATACGGACATGGTGTTGCTGGTGGCCGATCCCACGCCGTTCGGTTTCCACGACGTGCGGCTGGCGCGGGAAGCCTTGCGGCCCCTGGACAAACCCGTTGCCGTGGTCATCAACCGTTCCGCCATACCCGGCAACGCGGCAGGCGACGAGGCCGTCCGCCAATGGTGCCGGGAAGAGCGTCTCCCCCTGCTGGCGGAACTGCCGTTTGAACGCGAAGCCGCGGAGCACTATGCGCGGGGCGGGTGCATGGCCGCCGCGTCGCCGATCTGGGAGCGCCGCTTCGCCGATTTGCGGGATGCTCTGCGCGCCTTCGCCCGGGAGGACCGTCATGCGTGAAATCGTCGTCATCAGCGGCAAGGGCGGCACCGGCAAGACCTCCGTCTGCGCCGCCTTCGCCCATCTGGCGCGCAACAAGGTGCTCTGCGATCTGGATGTGGACGCGCCGGATATGCACATTCTTCTGGACCCGCACATCCGGCGGCATACCCCCTTCATCTCCGGCAACGAAGCGCGCATCGATCCCGCCGCCTGTCAGAGCTGCGGCGTGTGCATGGAACACTGCCGTTTTGAGGCGGTGACGCGGCGCGGCGACGTTTTCGCCGTAGACCCCCTGCGGTGCGAGGGCTGCGGCGTCTGCACGGCCCTGTGCCCGGCGCAGGCTGTGGCCTTTCCGGAAAAACACTGCGGCGACTGGTATGTCAGCGATACCCGTTTCGGTCCGCTTGTGCATGCCCGGTTATTCCCCGGAGAAGAAAACTCCGGACGCCTGATCACCCTGCTGAAGCAGGAAGCGCGGACGCTGGCCGGAGAGCAAAACCTGGATCTGCTTCTCTGCGACGGTTCCCCCGGCGTAGGGTGTCCGGTCATCAGCTCCCTCTCCGGCGCGCATCTGGCGGTGGCCGTGGTGGAGCCCACCCCGTCGGGACGGCACGACTTTCGTCGAGTGGCCGAGCTCTGCGATCATTTCCGCATTCCTGTGGCTGTCCTGATCAATAAGGCGGATCTCAATGCGGCCGAAGCAGAGGCCATCGTGGCCCACTGCCGCGACAAGGGCTACCCGGTGGTCGGCAGCCTGCCCTTCGATCCGCTGGTGACCGAGGCCATGATCCGGCGGCAGGCGCTCACGGAGCAGCCTTCGCCGCCGGCCGACAGACTTGCGGACATTTGGGAACGCGTGCTGGCGCTGGCCACGGCCCCGCAGCACAGAAATCCTTTTCAAGGAGGCGCGTCGGCCGGCGCCCCGGCGCGGGCGTAGGGTCAACCCTCATTACAACGCCGTCCGCGAAACGCCGAATTTTTTCGGCCTGCAAGGCGCAACGCAAACATTGGCCGAAGCCGTAGTGAACCTGCCGCAAGGTCAACGGTG
>CASQEL010000421.1 GCA_949427775.1 uncultured Desulfovibrionaceae bacterium | reverse complement strand
GGCTGCCGCAGGCGGAGTTGGAGACCGCCCGGGCTCGTCTGGAGACGGCGCTGGCGCAATTGCCGCCGACGTTTGAGGGCCTGCCCACTCGTATGGCTCCGGAACGGCGCATGGGGCGTGTGGGGCCTCTGTCCATAGAGGAATTCTATGCCCGCTTCACCCGGCTGACGCAACCGCCCGTCCACTGGCGTGAATGGCGGATGATTCCGGAGCATTTTCTGGCCGTATGCACCAACGGCAGGGTGTTTCATGACGCTGCCGGAAAGTTTACGGCGTTTCGAGAAGCGTTGCTGGCTTTTTATCCTGAAGACGTGCGCCTGAAAAAAATGGCGGCGCGCTGCATGACGATGGCCCAGGCCGGGCAGTACAACCTGCCGCGCAGCCTCCGCCGGGGCGAAACCGCGGCGGCCATGCTGGCGGCGGCGCGTTTCGCCGAGGCCGCCCTGTCTCTGGTCTTCCTCCTGAACCGGCGGTACATGCCGTTTTATAAATGGGCGCACCGCATGGTCGGCGAACTGCCTTTGCTGGGGGCGACGACGCAACGCCGTCTGACGGCGTTGACCGCATTGGGCTGGAGTCAGGGCCCGGCTCTGGCGGACAAGGCCGCCGCTGTGGTGGAAGAGTTGTGCGTGGAGGTGGCCGCCGCGTTGCGGGAGTCCGGTTTGTCCGACGCGCCCGGAGACTGGTTGCTGGACCACGGGCCCTCCGTGCAGGCGCGCATCGTTGCTCCGGAGTTGCGCGCCATGCCTGTGATGCTTGAATAACGCCGGTCGACAGCCGGAAGGCGCGGCATCACGCCTTTCCGGCCGCGGCCGACGCATCACGGCACAGGCGCAGATTGGCCCGGCAGACGGCGGCTTCTTCGCCGTCGGCGCGGCCCAGGCGCTCATGACAGGCCAGTGCGGCTTCCAGGGCTTCCGCGGCTTCCCGCCAGCGACCGTCTCCGGCCAGGGCCGCTCCCAGATTGCCCAGGGAGAAGGCCGTCTCCGGATGATCTCCCAACAGTTCCGTGCGGATTTCCACGGCCCGACGATGAAAGGAAGCGCCGGCGCGGGCGTCTCCCCTGCGTTCATAAAGGCGTCCCAGGTTGTTCAGGCAGGTGGAGACAGCCATGCTGCGCGGGCCTTCCCGGCGTTCCCAAATCTCCAGGGCGGCGCGCAGGTTGGCTTCGGCGGCGTCAAAATCCCCGGCCGTGTACTGGTGGGAAGAAAGATTGAGCTGCGCCTCGGCCACGCGAGGATCTTCCGGTTCGCAGGTTTCCTTAAGAATATCCAGAGCTTCCCGCCCCAGCGTGATGGCTTCCTCCACAGCGCCGCATTCGGCGCGCAAGCGGGCCACATTCTGGAGACCTCCGGACACATGCGGATGCCGCGGGCCGAACGTCGTGCGCAACAGTTCCAATGCTTCCGTGAAAGAGCGTTCGGCTTCCGCGTTCCGCGAAAGCGCGTGCAGGCAGCGTCCCAGGCCGTTCAACACCAGCACTCGCGCCGGGGACGGCGGAGGCACGCCGGGCAGCAGCGCGCGAAAAGCGTTTTCCGCCGCTGCGGGATCGCCCCCGGACAGCAGATCCTCGGCTTCCTGCAGACGCAGGGAAAACATCGCGCTTTTCTCCATGATGCGGACTCCTTTTTTTGCCGTGTGTCCGAAATATATCCGATCCCGTCCGGTAGTCCATAGAAAAACAGGCGGCAGGGGCAGGACAATCGTATCAAGTATATAACTATTTGAAATAACAAATAAAATGTCCAACAACCGGCCTATGAATTACTAGCACACAGAAACATCTAAAGTTTCTGTGTACTAACCGCCATAGTCGCCGTGAATGCGCCGAAAATCGCGTTTTTCGGCGAATGATCTTGACGCAAAATACGAAGTATTTTGTGTTATTCGGTACTAGAGCAGTTCACGGTTGAAATGCTCCAAAAGATGTGGGGCTCCGCCCCACACCCCGCCGGGGGCATGATGCCCCCGGACCC
>CASQEL010000420.1 GCA_949427775.1 uncultured Desulfovibrionaceae bacterium | reverse complement strand
CCATTTATTCAACGTTTCTGCAGCGCTCCTACGATCAGATCGTGCATGACGTCTGCTTGCAGAATCTGCCGGTCATCTTCTGTGTGGATCGCGCCGGTCTGGTGGGCGAGGACGGCCCCACGCATCACGGAGCTTTTGATATCGCCTACCTGCGACACATTCCCAATATGCGGATTCTGGCTCCCAGGGACGAAGAGGCGTTGCGTCACGCGCTCTATACCGCCACGTCCGGCAACGGTCCCATCGCCATTCGGTATCCTCGGGGCGTCGGGTTCGGCGTGTCTGTGGGCGGACCTCTGACGTGTCTGGAAATCGGTCGGGGGGAACTGTTGGAGGACGGCGAGCGTGTTGCGGTCATTGCCGTGGGAAATCGTGTGCACCCCGCTCTGGAAGCCGCCCGGCACGTTCAGGAGCAGACGGGAACACGAGTGGCCGTCTTTGATCCCGTATGGGTGAAGCCCCTTCCCGAAGCCCAGTTGCTGGAGCTGGCGGAACGTTTCGATGCCTTGCTGTTTGTGGAAGAGGGTTCTCTGGCGGGAGGATTTTCGTCCGCCGTGCTGGAATGTCTGGCTGACAATGGGGCATTGCGGGGGCAGAGTATCCGTCGTCTGGGATTGCCGGATATTTTTGTCGAACACGGCACGCAACGCCAGTTGCGGGAAAAACTGGGGTTGCGCGCGGACAGCATTGCCGAAGAAATTCTTGCCCTGCTCGACAACAACCAGGCATAACCGGCGGATGAAAGAACCGGAAAGAAGATGTGTTATTGGGGCGGCATAAAGAGGATGTTGCCGTGGCGAAGTGCGGCCGTAATGCCGCCCGGCAACTGAAAACGGGTGGCTCCCCGTCCTTCGCGCCAAGCCGCGTCCAGAGCAAAGAGGGTTTCCGCGCGGGCCTGTCCGTATCCGATGTTCTCGCGAAGCATGCGCAGGATGCGCAGGTACAAGCGCAGGCGTCCGGAGCCGTCCAGAGCCCGCAGCAGAGCGCGCGGCGCCGTGATGCCTTCGGGGGTTTCCTGCAACGCGGTTTGCGTCAGAGCGTTGTCCAGCAGCGCCTCCCAATGCGCCGCGTCTTCCCGCGCAAGACGCCATAATGTGCGGATGCTTCGGTGAAGCGAGGGATTTTCCGCCCGCAGCAGGGGGAGAATGCCGTGGCGCAGTCTGTTGCGGGTATAACGCGGATCGGCATTGCTCGGATCGTCGACCCATGAAAGACCGCAGACCCGCAGCAATGTCCTCAGGTCCTCCGGCGCGCTGCACAACAGAGGTCGCAACACGCGGCGACGACGATCCAGGGCGGGCATACCTCCCAGGGCGGGCCAACCTGCGCCCCGGATCAGGCGCAAGAGCACATCTTCTTCCAGATCCGCTCTGTGGTGTCCGGTGAGAATCCAGTCGGCCCCGATGCGGCGACGTTCCTTTTCCAGCAGAGTATAGCGGAGCTTTCTTCCCGCCTCCTCCAACCCCAGTCCTCGCTGCCCGGCGTACGCGGCCACATCGACGGCGCGCGCCACGCAGGGAATGCCCCAGGCGGCACAGCGTCGGACCACCATGCGGGCTTCTTCCGGGCTTTCAGGCCGGAGTTGGTGGTCCAGATGGAATACGCTGAGTTCACAGTGCCAGTGGGGGCGTAACAGAACCAAAATAGCGAGCAGCGCCAGCGAATCCGCGCCGCCGGATACCGCCAGCAGCAGGCGACGCTTCTGTAGCCCCACGCGCAGTTCCCGTTCCAAAAAATGGCGTATGTCCAGACAGACGCGTGCCGACGCCGGAGGCAGTGTCTGGAGAACGGGGAGAGGATCGAAAGGCAGGGGAGAAGCAGTATCCGGAACAATGCCGGAGCTGTTTTCGGAAATGCCCGTTCCGGGCTGCTGTGAAGGCACGGCATCCTCTCTGGAAAAAGTGGTTCTCTCAGGTGTGGGACTAAATACCTAGTACACAGAAACATCTAAAGTTTCTGTGTACTAGCCGCCATGCGAGAGCA
>CASQEL010000419.1 GCA_949427775.1 uncultured Desulfovibrionaceae bacterium | reverse complement strand
CTCATGGTGGAACTGACGCGCAAGCTTCCCTCCAGGCCGGGTGTGGAAGAATTCGTGCGCCTGTCCGTAGGGCGCGTGGGGGAAAAAGCCGTGGGCATCCCCCTGGGACGCGGAGCGGGCAACATTACCACGCTGACCCGAGCCCAGGCCATCACCCGAATCCCGGCCGAGAGCGAAGGCGTGGCCGACGGCAGCCTGATTCCGGCGGAACTGACCGTGCCTGAGGAAGCGCTGGATCACATTCTGGTCTGCGTGGGCAGTCATGACAATACGCTGGACGTGCTTGCCGACGAACTCATGGGACGCGACGATCCCTGCCGACTGGTTTCCACCCACGTAGGCAGCATGGGCGGCATCACGGCCCTGGGCAACGGTTCCTGCCATATGGCGGGCATGCATCTGCTCGACGAGGCCACAGGCGATTTCAATTTTTCCTTTCTCGACAGATTTCTGCCCGGCGGAGGCGTGACGCTGATCAATCTGGCCATCCGGCACCAGGGCATCATCGTGCCCAAAGGCAACCCCAAGGGCATCGCGGGTGTGGAGTCGCTGCGGGGCGGGGCCGTGCGCTACATCAACCGCCAACGCGGAGCCGGGACCAGGATTCTCTTCGATTGGCACTTGAAGCAGGCGGGCATGACGCCAGGCGAAGTGGCCGGATACGGCAAGGAAGAAACCACCCATATGGCTGTGGCGGTCAACGTGCTGACCGGCGCGGCAGACTGCGGCATGGGCATTTTCGCGGCGGCGCAGGCGTTGGGGCTGGACTTCGTGCCTCTGGCCCGTGAACGCTACGATCTGGCCATTCCCGTCCGTTTTCTGGAAGACTCCCGGATTCAGGCCGTCCTGGAATTGCTGCGCTCCGAAACTTTCAAGGCCCGCATCACGGCCCTGGGGGGATACGAAACCGCATTGACGGGACAGGTCATGCGCCCAGGCGTCAAATTGGGGTGAATTGTGTTCCCACAATCAGAGCCGTACGGGCGGCCCGGGCGGATTGCATCGTTTCGGCAGCTCATGCCTGGGACAGAACCCGGCCATCTCGCATTCTTCGCAACGCGGTTTGCGCGCGTCGCAGACATGCCGTCCGAACCAGACCATGCGATGATTCACATTTCCCCATTCTTCCCGTGGGAACAGCAGCAGGAGATCACGTTCGACAGCCACAGGATCGGTTTCCGAGGTCAGGCCCAGGCGGTAGCTGATGCGACGCACATGGGTATCCACCGCCAACCCCTCGTTGATGCCGAATCCGCCCCACAGAACGACATTGGCGGTTTTGCGCGCCACGCCGGGCAGCGTCGTCAGCTCCCGCAACGTGCGGGGCACTTCTCCGCCGTAATCGGCCATGATCTTCGCGGCCGCCCCAATCAGGTTTTTTGCCTTGTTGTGAAAAAATCCCGTGGGACGGACGACGGCCTCCACTTCGTGCAAGGGGGCCGCCGCCAACTCGGCGGGACCGGGCCAGCGCGCGAACAGATGCGGCGTCACGGTGTTCACCCGCCTGTCCGTACATTGCGCGGCCAATACTGTAGCTACCAGCAACTCCCAGGGAGTCGTGGAAATCAGATGTGTTTCAGGCGCAGGATACCGGGCGGCGAGCCGTTCAAGCACAGCCTGCGCGCGCTGTTGTCTGTCCATGGAACCGCTATGCCATATAACCCCCGGCGCTGCAAGAACAGCCCTCCGACCTCCAGGGCAATCGCATGAAGCGTATAACTCTTTGTAATAACAAAGAAAACATTCAGCGGCCGACATATGAATCGCTAGAGCATTCTCGAATGAAACTCTCCGGTTTCATTCAATCTCGCTGCCGTCATTTCGCGGGAAAAGCGTGGTTTTCCCGCTCATTCGGCGCGGGCGTGTGTTACGACCCGCCAGAGCATTTTCAGGTTGAAATGCGCTCTTGGGGGCTGCTCGCCCCCAAACCCCTCGGCAGGGGAATGATTCCCCTGCACCCCCAATGGCCGGTCGGCGCTTTGCGCCGA
>CASQEL010000418.1 GCA_949427775.1 uncultured Desulfovibrionaceae bacterium | reverse complement strand
TGGAATATCTGAAGAAAGCAGAAAAGACCGCTGAAGAAAACAGCTCCGAAGCCCGCAAAGCTGTCGAGCAAATGCTGGCTGACATCCGCCAGGGGCGCGAAGACGCCGTCCGCGCTCTGGCCCGCAAATTTGACAAGTGGGAGCAGGATTTCATCCTGAGCGACGAAAAGCGCGAGAAGCTCATCAGCATGGTTCCTGAAAGCGTCAAGCGCGACCTGGAATTTGCGCATCACCAGGTGTCGACTTTCGCCAAAGCCCAGCGCGACAGCATCAAGGAATTTGAAACCCAGGTGACTCCCGGCGTCGTGCTCGGTCAGAAGATCCTGCCCATGGACGTGGCCGGCTGCTACGTGCCCGGCGGTCGCTTCGCCCATGCCTGTTCCGCCATCATGAGCGTGTCCACCGCCAAGGCCGCCGGCGTGCCCTTCGTGATTGCCGCCACCCCGCCGCGCGGCGAGCACATCGACCCCGCCACCTGCTACGCCATGCACATCTCCGGCGCCGACGTCATTCTGGAAATGGGCGGCGTGCAGGCCATCGCCACCATGGCTTACGGTCTGTTCACCGGCAAGCCCGCCAACATTCTTGTCGGTCCCGGCAACGCCTATGTGGCCGAAGCCAAAGCCCTGCTGAGCGGTTCCGGCCTGTGCGGCATTGACGTTTTTGCCGGTCCCACGGAATCAGCCGTCATTGCCGACGAAACGGCCGATCCCCAGACTGTGGCCATCGACCTGGTTTCTCAGGCCGAACACGGCTTCAACTCCCCCGTATGGCTGTTCACCACCAGCAAGGAGCTGGGACGGCGCGTCATGGAGATCATCCCCAAACTGTGCGCCGACATGCCCAACCCCGAAGTGCCGCTGACCGCCTGGAACGACTACGGCGAAGTGATCTACTGCGAAGACCGCGAAGAGCTGGCCCGGTGGAGCGACAAGTACGCCGCCGAGCATGTGCAGGTCATCGCCCGTGATATCGACTGGTGGCGCAATCGCCTGCGCTCCTACGGCTCCCTGTTCCTGGGCGAAGGCAGCACGGTGCCGCACGGCGACAAGTGCTCCGGCACCAACCATATCCTGCCCACCAAGAAGGCCGGTTACTACAGCGGCGGCCTGAATGTGCACAAGTTCCTCAAGATCTGCACCTATCAACATATTGACGAAAAGGCCAATGATGTCATTGGCGCCGCCGCGTCGCGTCTGTCCCGTGTCGAAGGGATGGAGGGACATGCCCGCGCCTGTGACTGGCGTTTGCGCAAGTTTTTCCCTGAAAGGGAATGGGATTTCCACGTGTACGAACATCCCAAGTACTAGAGTCTGTTGACACTGCAAAAATCGTATTGCTGAGCGTTTGCGCCTGCAGTACAGGATTTGCTGACAGAAAAATTTGCAAAAAACATACGGGGAGTAGTATTTCGTATAGAAATACTACTCCCTCACAGACAAGCGGTTTACGGAGATGTATCATGCTGACGTTCACCAAAGATTTCACCCTGCAGGAGCCCATTCCGGATGAAGGTATCGAACTGGCCCTTGGTGTGCTGAAGACAGGCCGCCTGCATCGTTATAACACCATGAAAGGGGAAAGGGGGTATGCTGCCGATCTGGAAGAAGCCTTTGCCGAGTACATGGGCTCAAAATATTGCCTTGCCTGTGCGTCCTGCGGGAGTGCCCTGTACATCGCGCTGAAAAGTCTGGGCGTCAAGGCGGGCGATACCGTGCTGTGCAATGCCTATACCCTCGCCCCGGTACCCGGCGCCATCGACAATGCCGGAGCCAATATCGAGCTGGTTGAAATTACCGACGACTATACCATTGACCTTGACGATCTGGATGCCAAGGCAACGCGAACCGGCGCCCGATTCTTTCTGCTTTCCCACATGCGCGGACACATGGCCAATATGGACAGGGTCATGGAAATCGTGCGCAAGCATAATCTGATACTTCTGGAAGACTGTGCCCACACCATGGGCGGGAACTGGAACGGCAAGAAAAGCGGCTCCTTCGGGCACGCCGCCTGCTTC
>CASQEL010000417.1 GCA_949427775.1 uncultured Desulfovibrionaceae bacterium | reverse complement strand
CCTGGACGCCGCCCGCAACGACCTTGACGCCATGGTCATGCCCGGCACGGTCTGGACCGTCTACTGCGGTCTGGGCGGCAGCGACGGCAAGCGGCCCATTCCCCTGGGCTCCGACACGGCCAACGAACAATGGGCGCTGTGCGACGGCACCAACGGCACCCCGGACCTGCGCGGCAGGGTGATCATCGGTGCGGGCGGGGCCTTTGCCCTGGGCGACAGGGGCGGGGTGGAATCCCATACCCTGAACAGCCCCCCCGCGAACACGGCGGAGGCCACCCTTACCGCGTCTCAGGTGGGCTTTCACGAACACTTTACCGTCGTGCCGCTCAACGTGGGCAACGGACCCTTGCCCAGCCCCACCAATTCCATTGCCCAGAAAGGAGAGAAGAACAATTACAATCAATATAATCTCCGCTGCTCCCCCAATACCCCGACCGCCTGCCGCACCAGCGGCAACACGGGCGGCGGAAGCAGCCCCCACCATCACGCCATCCCGCCGGTTTCCTTTGGAACCCTGTCCAACCTGCCCCCCTATCTGGCCCTGCACCCCGTCATGCGTCTTCCCTGACGCCGCGGCACACAAGGAGAATCCCCATGCGCAATCACGTCACCGTCGTCCCGTCCGACCGTCTGATCATCGTGGACGGCGTTCCCCTGCAATGTGACTTCGCCGCCCCGCCCGCCCTGCGCGCCCTGCAATGGCGCGACGGCGGCGGACACATGGAATGGACCGACGACTACCCCTGGACCCTGGACGCCGACGCCTACGACGAGGAAGTGGCCCCCTGGGTCGCCCTGTGGGAAGCGGAACAGGCCCGCCGGGAACAGGAGGCCGCCGACAGGGCCGCTCAGGAGGCGCTCGAGTACAACAGTCCCGACGCCCGCGCCGCCCGTCTGCGCGCCGAACGCGACAGACGTCTGCGGGACACGGACTATCTGCTGAGCGCCGACTATCCGCTGGGCGGCGCGCAGCGCGTGGCCGTCATGGCCTACCGGCAGGCCCTGCGCGACCTCACCGGCCAACCCGGCTTTCCCTGGCTCGGCGGCGGCGAGGACGACCCCGCATGTCCCTGGCCCGAAGCGCCCACGCTGTAGGGAGGCCCCATGCGCATAGCCCTGGCGAATTTCACGGGCGGCGAGGTCGCGCCCACGCTGTCGGCCCGGTATGACCTGTCCCGGTACAGGAGTTCCGTGCGGTGCATGGAAAACTTTCTGCCCAATCCGCACGGCGATGTGGAACGGCGGCCCGGCACGGTGTTTCTGGGAGAGCTGGACGGCCCGGCCTGTCTGCTGCCGTTCAGCTTCAGCGCCGACGCCGACCAGAACTTCATCCTGGTGTTCGGCGACAGGACCCTGCGTATCGCGAACGCCTCCGGTCCTGTTCCCGGCGTTCCGACCATCGAGACTCCCTACGCGCTGGAGCACCTTCCGGCCCTGTCCCATGCCCAGATGGGCGATGTGGTCTATCTGGCGCACACGTCCTATCCGCTGCACAAGGTGACGCGGCGCGACGCCGAAGGCGGCGGCTATGCCTGGGCTCTGGAACCCGTGGTCCTGAACACCGGTCTTCCCGCGCCCGCCGCGCCTTCCGTCGCCTTTGCGCGCGGCAACAGGGACGACGACGCGCCGCTGGAATATATCCTGCGCTATAAAATCGTGGCCGTGGATGCCGACGGCAAAGAGTCCCTTGCCTCTCCGGCGGGGCAGGCCGCCGGCAAGCACCCCTCGGACTGGGTGACGGGCAACCATGTGAACATCTCGTGGAGCGCCGTGCCCGGAGCGCAAGAGTATAACGTGTACCGCGAGGAAGCCGGGTATTTCGGCTTCATCGGCGTGTCCTCCGGCACGGAGTTTGTGGACAACAACTACGAAGCCGACACCTCCGACACGCCCCGCGAAGACTGGGACCCGTTCAAAGACGGCAACAACCCCGGCGTGGTGGCCTTCCACCAGCAGCGGCTTGTCCTGGCGGGCACGCCCAGGGCGCCCCAGGCGTTCTACATGTCCCGCACCGGGGATTTCGAGAACTTCCGCAAGT
>CASQEL010000416.1 GCA_949427775.1 uncultured Desulfovibrionaceae bacterium | reverse complement strand
ATACCGCCGGAGCGCGGCGGCGCTCCGGCATCAACGCACCAAATCTATCTCGAACCGCACCTTGTCGCCGGGGTGCACCACCGCGGCGGCGTAAATGGCCCTTCCGGAAACATCGCAGGCGTAACGCCGCACAAACGCCACAGGCGCGCCGCAGGCGATGCGCAGATGCCGCGCCGCTTCCGGAGACGCGCAGCCTATGGTCAGTTCCTGCCGGGCCTTGGCCACGTTCACGCCCAGTTCGTTCATGACAGGAATCACGGTAGTGGCGTTGAAACGCTCCGGAGCGCGATCATAGATGGCCTTATCCAGATACAGTTCGATATAGGCGAAGCGCGCGCCGTCCTTGATATGCACGCGCCGCATATAGCGGTATTCGAGCACGGCGGGCAAATTCCACCCGTCCGCAAGGGGACAGCGCCGCACGTCGGCCGCATCAAGAAGCTCCACGCCGGCCCCTTCGATGCGTTTGATCATGGCGTTCCAGGACGTGCGCATGTTTTCATACGGCCTGGCGGGCAATGGCCGCGACACCGTAATGCCCCGTCCCTGCCTGGAGGTCAGAAATCCTTCCATCACTAACAACTGCACAGCCTGTCGCGCGGTGACGCGGGCCACGCCGAACAATTTTCCCATCTCCACAAGATTGGGCAGTTTCACGCCGGGGGGCAAAGCGCCGCTTTCAATCTGCTGCCGCAACACGTCCGCCAGTTGCGAATACAACGGCGGCCCCGGACGGCGGAATTGCGGAGGTTCGGGAAACGAAGAAAACCATGACTGATTTTGCACTGGCATACTGCGGATACCCCTGCCGGAACTGTCGTTGACTCGCACGCGGCACAATATCCGAGAACCGCCTCTTTTGCAAAATGGCGCGGCGGAGCGGCCGAGAGCGACCGCCCGCCGCAGAACAGGCGCAACGCGCGTTGCGCGCCGCCGGGGGACAAAACGGACCGGGAAAGGCGTGGGCCGGAAGCAGAACGCGCAGGCGGCTCACGCTCCTCCGGCGATCAGGCGGTTCAGGAAGGCGCTGCCCGCGGGCGTGGCGAGAAAGCCGCGCAGGGCCTCCACAATCTGAGGATCATACTTGGGCGGCGTTTCCGAAAGAATGTGCAGGGCTTCTTCCACGCTGCGGGCCTCGCGATAGGAACGCGGCCGCACCAGCGCGCAGAAGGTGTTGGCCACGCCCAAAATCCGGGCGTCCATGACGATGGCGTCGCCCGCCAGGCCCTGCGGATATCCCGATCCGTCCATGCGCTCGTGCATCTGGCAAATGGCGGGCAGCACGGGCAGGCCGAAATCAATGCCTTCCAGCACGGCGCGGGCGTAGTCCACATGCCGTTCCAGTTGCGCGCGTTCCTCGTCCGTCAACGCCCCGGCCTTGGTGAGCAGCGTGCGCGGCAACTGGATCATGCCGATCTGCGAAAGATTGGCCGCCGCGCGTACCGTGCTTTCATGCGCCGCGCCCAGCCCCATGCGCTGGGCCAGCACGCGGGCCAGTTGCCCCGTGCGCGTGGACTGGCCCCGCAGGTAGGGATCCACGGCTTCGATGGCCCGCACCAGAACGTTGATGGTGCTGTGGACCATGCTCTGGGCGTGTTTCTGCGCCCTGACCAGCTCCGTAATATCCCGATACACGGACACCACACCCGTGGTTTCCCCGCTTTCTTCCCGGTAGGGAGAGCAGGACGCCTGATAATGCCGCCTGCCCTTGCCGAAATTCAGCGCCTCGGTAAACAGAGCGGAAGTTCCCTTTCTGATCGCCGTGTCCGTATGTACGCCGATGCGCCGGGCCACTTCCGATCCGAGCGCCTCCTCGCAGGTCAGGCCGATCATGTCGCCCGGCGTTTTGCCCGCCATGGCCGCAAAAGCGTTGTTCACGTATTGCAGACGCCCTTCCGCGTCCTTCAGCACGATGCCGTCGGCCAGCGCCCCGTTGATGCCGTCCAGCAACTGCCTCTGCCGGTTGACCGTGTGATACAGCCGGGCCAGCTCCAGAGCCATGGCCCGCTCCATCGCGACGACCAGGGCGTCCGGGACCTT
>CASQEL010000415.1 GCA_949427775.1 uncultured Desulfovibrionaceae bacterium | reverse complement strand
CACAAGGCGCCTAAAATCGGGCCGAAGACAGGCCCAACGCCGGCAATGTTCAAAAGTTGCACCAGCCATACCTTCCAGACCGGCATCTCCACATAATCCACTCCGTCGGCCATGCTTTTTGCCGGTGTATTTCTCGATGGATCGGCGCCAAAAATTTTTGACACAATTGCGCCGTAAACGATGTAGCCCACAATGAGCGCCGCGGTGGCGATCAAAAACCACATGTACTTTGGCATAAAAGCCTCCTCGGAAAACAAACCCTTGATAACTTGAGAAAACAGTTTCCACCTGCCATTTATATTTTTTGTAGGAGGCATTGTAATGCCTGTCAATGCCTAAAATGCACTTTCGAGAATTTTTTCACAACAATACATCGGCCACGTTGCCATTGGCGCATGTACTTGACACTTGCGGCAATATGCCTCGTGCGCCTATAAGAAAAGCGGCTGTTACTTTCGTAACCACAAAGGCTCCGGGATGACCGGAGCCTTTTGCATGTCTGTCGCTGTCGACAGATCCCCGCCGCGCGACCGGGGGCTGAAAACGGGAGAGCGCGCTACTTGGCCGGGACCACCGCGCCTTCGTAGGTCTTGTCCATGTAGGCCCGGACTTCGGGGCTGCGCAGAGCCCTGGCCAGTGCCTGGAGTTCCGGCCGCTTTTCGTCGCCCGCGCGGATGGCCAGAATATTGGCGTAGGTCGTGGCGGCCATGGAGTCGGCGGATTCGGCGGCCAGGGCGTTTTTGACCTTGAGGCCGCCGAGGATGGCGTAGTTTCCGTTGATGATGGCGATGTCCACGTCGGGCAGGGCGCGCACCAGTTGGGCGGCTTCGATTTCCTCGATCTTGAGCTTTTTGGGATTCTCGGCGATGTCTCGGCGGGTAGCGGTCAGCCCCGCGCCCTTCTTGAGCGTGATCAGGCCCTGATCCTGGAGCAGCAGCAGGGCGCGAGCCTCGTTGGTGGTGTCGTTGGGAACGGCCACCATGGCTCCGTCCTTCAGCGCGGTCAGAGACTCGGCCTTTCCGGCGTAGATGCCGAAAGGCTCATAGTGCACGGCGGCGACGGATTCCAGCTTGGTGCCTTTCTCCTTGTTGAAGTCGTCCAGATAGGGTTTGTGCTGGAAGAAGTTGGCGTCCAGCTCCTTGTTCTGCAGGGCCATGTTGGGCTGCACGTAGTCGGAATATTCGACGATCTGGAGCTCGTAGCCCTGCGGTTTGAGCAGCTCGGCGGCCACCTTGAGGATTTCGGCATGCGGCGTGGGGGAGGCCCCGACGCGGATTTTGGTCGCCGCGCCGGCGGTTCCGGCCGCGACGGTCACGGACAGCAGGGCCGTCAGGAACAGATTGCGGAACAGTTTCATCGAACACTCCTTTTGTGGTTGTCGCCTTCCCCCCGCGGGGAAATCTCGGGTTCCCGCGCCCGGCGCGGGAGGTGTGCGCGGCATGCCGCGCCGGGGCCGCATCTCCGGCGGAACAGGGGGCCAATCCGCCACGCCGGAGGGCGTCCCCCGCGCGGATCATACGCCGCGTTTGTCGCTGCGTTTGGTGGCCCAGTTGCCGATGCTCTGGAAGATTTGGACGATGACGATCAGCAGAACCACCGTGGCGAACATGATGTCGGTCTGATAGCGGTTGTAACCGTACATGATGGCCAGCTTGCCCAGACCGCCGCCGCCCACCGCGCCGGACATGGCGGAGTAGCCCAGAATGGTGGTGGCCGCGATGGCGCTGCCGTTGATCAGCGACGGTGTGGCCTCGGGCAACAGCACCTTCCAGATGATCTGGAGCGTGGAGGCTCCCATGGACTGGGCGGCTTCCACTACGCCGGGGTCCACTTCCAGCAGCGAGGATTCCACCAGCCGAGCCACGAAGGGAGCCGCCGCGATGACCAGGGGCACCACGGTGGCGTTGTTGCCGATGGTGGTGCCCGCGATCAGTCTGGTCAGGGGAATGACGGCGATCATCAGAATGAGGAAGGGAATCGAGCGGGTCAGCCCTGTCAACCATTCCAGCAGGCCGTTTATAACTCGATTGGGCCGCAGACCCTC
>CASQEL010000414.1 GCA_949427775.1 uncultured Desulfovibrionaceae bacterium | reverse complement strand
CATGGCGTGCACGTCGCGCATGTCGTTGGTGCCGCAGATGCCCAGCAGACCTGATTTTTTGTTCATCAGCGTGTCGGCTTCCTGCGGAGTCAGGCCTTTTTTCTCCATAATGAAGGGGACGATGGCCGGGTCTATGGAACCGCAACGGGTGCCCATGACCAAGCCTTCCAACGGCGTCAGGCCCATGGAGGTGTCCAGACAGCGGCCGTTTTTCACGGCGCTCATGGAGGAGCCGTTGCCCAGATGCATGGTGATGGAATTCAGATCAGCCAGCGGCTTGCCGAGAAACTCCGCGGTTTTTTTGGCAATGTACTTGTGCGAGGTGCCGTGGAAACCGTAGCGTCGGATTTTGAGTTCCTCATAGAGGCCGTAGGGCAGGGCGTACATATAGGCGGAAGGTTCCATGCCCATGCCGAATTCCGTATCGAACACGCCCACATTGGGCACGCCGGGGAAGAGTTTTTCCGCCACTTCAATGCCCATGAGGTTGGCCGGATTGTGCAGCGGGCCGAGAGGGAAGCACTCGCGGATGATGCTTTTGACATGATCGTCGATTTTTACCGGATCGGTGATGGATTCGCCGCCGTGCAGCACGCGATGGCCGATGGCGAAGATTTCGGATTTATCCTTGATCACGCCTTTTTGGGCATCGGTCAACAGGGCTATGACGTCTTCCATGCCTTCGGTGTGCGTGGGAAAAGAACGCTCGCGTACGATCTTTTCTTCGCGATCCGTGCCGGGAGCGATCTTGTGGGTCAGCTTGCCCATAGGTTCGCCGATGCGTTCCACAAGGCCGGAACAGAGCACGGAGTGATCGGACATTTCGAACAATTGGTATTTGCAGGAGGAAGACCCCGCATTGATGACCAGAACTTTCATCACACATTCCTTTGCGATGTGGCCTTCCTCCGACAGGGAGGAAGGCCGTTGATGACAAACCGGATCGTCCGGACGACGCGCGAGGGAGAGGTTACTTCAGCCCCGCCTTCTCCGCGGCGGCCTGCACGGCGGTGATGGCCACGGTATTCACGATGTCGGGCACGGTGCACCCGCGCGAAAGATCGTTGACAGGCTTGTTGAGGCCCTGGAGCACGGGACCGATGGCGATGGCTCCGGCGGCGCGCTGCACGGCCTTGTAGGTGTTGTTGCCGGTGTTGAGATCGGGGAAAATGAAGACGGTCGCCTTGCCGGCCACCTTGCTGTCGGGCAGCTTGGTGCGCGCCACTTCAGGGTCGATGGCCGCGTCGTACTGGATAGGCCCTTCCAGCAGCAGATCAGGGGCCATTTCCTTGGCGATTTTCGTCGCTTCCACCACCACGTCCACGTCGGCGCCCTTGCCGGACGTGCCCGTGGAATAGGAGAGCATGGCCACGCGGGGTTCGATGCCGAAAACCTTGGCCGTATGGGCCGAGGCTATGGCGATTTCCGCCAGCTGCTGGGCGGAGGGGTTGGGGTTGACGGCGCAGTCGCCGAAGGCCAGAACGCGGTCTTTGAGACACATCAGGAAGACCGAGGACACGATGGAGCAGCCCTTCTTGGTCTTGATGAACTCAAAGGCGGGGCGGATGGTATGCGCCGTGGTGTTGATGGCTCCGGAAACCATACCGTCGGCGTCGTCCTTGTGGACCATCATGGTGGCGAAATAGGTGGGATCCAGCATACGGTCACGGGCCTGCTCTTCAGTGATGCCCTTGGCCTTGCGCAACTCATAGTAGGTTTTGGCGTACTCCTCAAACTGAGGCGCGCGATCCGGCTGGATAATCCGGGCCTTGTCCAGTTCCAGGCCCAGTTCGCCGATCTTGGCGCCGATCTTTCCGGCGTCGCCCAACAGCGTGATGTCGGCCACTTCGCGGCGCAGCAGGATGTCCGCCGCGCGCAGAATGCGCTCTTCCTCGCCCTCGGCGAGTACGATGCGCATTTTATTCTGCTTGGCGCGTTCCAGCAGATCGAATTCGAACATCATGGGCGTCATGCGCGTGGGGCGGGCCGTGACGATGCGGTTGCCGATCTCCTTGCCGTTGACGTGGCGTTCGAACAGACCCAAGG
>CASQEL010000413.1 GCA_949427775.1 uncultured Desulfovibrionaceae bacterium | reverse complement strand
CAGCAGTTCCGCCACGGGAGGCAGAGCGCGCGCCTCGCGCTCCTGTTCCGCGATATGGATTTCCAGAGCGGCGATTTCCTCTTCCAGAGCGGTGACGGCGGCATACGCCACCCGGGCCGATTCCATTCTGGCGAAAAATGTTGCGGCGGCCTCGGGCGCGGGGATGGATTCCACATGGCAACCGCTCAAAAATTCGTGCCAGCGTTTGCGGGCCTGCTGTACTTCGGTTTCCGCCTGGAGACGGGCGGTCTGGAGACGGCGGGCCCGCTCGCGGGCCGTAGCCAGTTCGCTTTCCAGGGCGCTCAATTCCTGCGACAGCCGCTCCTCGGTGACGCAGAGCTCCCGTTCGCGCTCCAGCAGCATTTCCGTGGCGTCCAGGGTGATGGGATCCACGCTGTCCACCTGGGCCGCGGCGGCCAGTTCCGTGAGCTGGGCCTGGAGTTCGATGACTCGGGCGGCGCTGGTCTCGCGACGGTTGCTGAGATGCTCGGCTTCCAGGGCATGACGCTTGGCTTCGGGGCCGGAACGGGGCAGTCCCCCCGCCAGAAATCCCACACCGGTCAGAATGACCAGATATCCGGACCATAAGGTGACGGGAAGGGAGAGTTCCGGTGTGATATCAAAGCTGGTGATGCCCAGTTTCCAGTGGGCGACCAGCATGGCGACGCCCGCCAGCATGAGCAGAATGCCGATGCCGATTAACGGCGCGCTTTTCAGGGGAGCCGGAGCCTGCATGGTGGCCATGCGACCGTCCAGTTCCGTCAGGCGATCCTGCTCCAGGCTGAGATCGGCGGACAGATGCCGCAGAGAACGCAACGCGGCGGCGCGGTTGTCCAGGACCGTCCGGGTGGGACCTTCGCCCGCCTGCTGTTGGGCTTTCAGGCGATCCAGGCGTTCTTTGGCCGCCTCTTCGGCGTCGTGGGCCTGGGTGGCCGCCAGAGCGGCTTCCTGGGCCCTGGTCAGACCGCTCTGCACTTCTCCGGCCAGTTCCAGAGCCCTGTCCTGGGCGTCGGCCAGTTTTTCCAGCGTCTGCGCCGGATCGCCGCCGGAGCGCAGCCGCAGTGGAGCGTACGTTCGGTTGAAGGTCGCATGCGCGGCCTGCAACGCCTGCCGCCGTTCGGGCAGACGGCGGCGATCTTCTTCAAGGCGGGCCAGGATGCGGCGCAGCGTGTCGCGTCCTTCTTCATCCAGCGCGGCTGCGGGGTCCGGCAGATATTCCAGGGCGGTCCGGGCCACTTCCTGGGCGTGTTCGGCGTTCTCCACCTGCTTGTTGGCTTTTTCCAAAGCGTCGGCCGCCGCCGTATAGGAGGAAGAGGCCACAGTCATTTCCGCGGCCTGGCGTTCCAGACCTTCACGGGCGAACAAAGAGCGATCCATGTTGCGAATGCGTTCGCAGGACCAGTCCGGCCCCAGGTTGGTCAACTGACGGGTCAAATCGGCCCGGGCACGTTGCAAGGCTCCGGTCTGGGCGGGCTGCGCCGTCAGAGCGTTGCGAAAGCCTGATTTGCGCTCGGACAGAGCACGGATTTCCGGCAGGGCGCGCAACAGATCGTCCCGGACTTCTATGGCCTCCAGAGACTGCTGCGTCCGTTTCAGGCGTTCCTGCGCCAGCGTGAGCCGCCGCGCGGCCTCTTCGCGCACGTCGCGGGCGCGGGCCAATCGGTTGGGACCGTCTTGAGGAAACGTATCGGCCACAGGTTCCAGACGTTCCAGCCGGGCTCCGGCCGCGCGCCATTCGTCCCACTGCCGCCAGACCCCGAGGCGACGCTCCACTTCGCGCCGCCGGCGCTGCATCTCTTCCCGATCGGCGCGCAGAGCGGCCAGAGCCGCTTCTTCGTCGCGCAACTCCAGAGAGAGAGCATCGAACTGCGCGCACTCCTCCTCGGCGGCGCGCACGGCCTGGCGCAACGTTTCCCATTCCCGCAAGGCGGCGTTGAGCGGCGGTTTGCTGCCCCCGGACTTGAACAGGGTTTCCATCTGGTCGTCCAGCATCCTGAAGACTTGTCCCGGTCCGCGCAGGCCCATGCCGAAACTGGCGCCGTACAGGGC
>CASQEL010000412.1 GCA_949427775.1 uncultured Desulfovibrionaceae bacterium | reverse complement strand
CGACGCCAAGGGCGCGGCCGACGTGATCAATGCCGAACGCCTGGAACTGGTCCGGAAAATCATCGGCCGTTGCCGGGAGTTCGCCCGGCAGGTGGTTCTGCCCGACACGTTGGCTCTGGGCATGTTCTACAAGGATTGGTTGAACATCGGCGGCGGCCTGTCCGAAACGTCCGTGCTGGCCTACGGCGGCATTCCGGACATCGCCAATGATTACGGTGATAAAAGCCTGCTTATGCCGCGCGGGGCCGTCATCAACGGCAACTTTGAAGAAGTGCTGCCCGTAAGCCTGACCGACCCCGAGGAAATTCAGGAGAGCGTGGGACACTCCTGGTATACCTACCCCGGCGGCGGCACGGCCCTGCATCCCTATGACGGCATCACCGAGCCACATTACGCTCTGGGCCCCTCGACCAAGGGCACGGCCACGGACATCCGGGAACTGGACGAACAGGGCAGGTATTCCTGGCTCAAGACGCCGCTCTGGCACGGACACCAGATGGAAGTGGGCCCCCTGGCGCGCACCCTGGTGGCCTACGCCAAGAAGCACGAGGAAACCGTGGCCGCGGTGGACGACTTCTGCGGCCGTTTGGGCGCGCCGGTCACGGCGTTGCAGTCCACCCTGGGACGTATCGCCGCGCGTTCGCTGGAACTGGCCTGGTCCGCCGAAAAAATGCAATACTTCTTCGACAAACTGATCGCCAATCTGAAAAACGGCGACGCAAGCACGGCCAACACGACCAGGTGGCTCCCCGAATCCTGGCCGGAAACCGAGGTTCGCGGCGTGGGCTTTACCGAAGCGCCGCGCGGCGCGCTGGGACACTGGGTAGTGATCAAAAACCGGAAAATAGAACGGTATCAGTGCATCGTGCCCACCACCTGGAACGCCGCGCCCCGAGGCCCCAAAGGAGAACTGGGCGCGTACGAGGCCTCGCTCATGGGAACGCACATGGACATTCCCGAACAACCGCTGGAAATACTGCGCACCATCCACAGTTTCGACCCCTGCCTGGCCTGCGCCACGCATATTCTGGGACAGGACGGCTCGGAACTGTTCCGGGTGCGCGTGGACAAATGTTTTTAACCCGAGAGCGCTTTCGCAAGGGGCTACCGCAACCGCTCCGACGGATACGATCCATCCGGAGCAGACGGCGCGGATATGACCAACACGGCGGACACCGGAGCGTGAAGGCACGGCGGGAGCGCGCTCCCGCCGCCTGAAGCCGGGGTTGCCGGGCAGGCGCACAGCGCGACGCGAACAACATGTCTGCGGGAGCGGACTGTCACCAGGAGAAAAACCGTATGGAAGACGAACAGCTTATCCCCCAAAAACCCGTCTATGTCTATCAACTGCCCGTGCGCGTCTGGCACTGGGTCATGGTCCCGGCCGTCGCCGTGCTGATCGTCACGGGGTACATCATCGGCAAGCCCTGGATGTCCGTCACCGGAGAACCGGTCACCACCTTCTACATGGGGTATACGCGGATGGCCCACTTCATCGCCGGGTTCATCCTGATCATCGCCACCCTGTTCCGTCTGGTCTACATGATATTCGGCAACCGCTACTCGCGTGAGCTGTTCATTGTGCCCATCTGGGAAAAAAGCTGGCGGCAAGGCCTGTGGAGCGACGTGCGCTGGTACCTGTTTCTGGACAGCGCGCCGCGCGAATACATCGGCCACAACCCGCTGGCTCAGGTCGGCATGGCCGCGGGCATGGTGTTTATGGCCGTGATCATGCTCACCGGGCTGGGCATGTACGCCCAGGATTCCACCCAGCCCATTTTCCGGCCGTTCCTGGCCGTGCTGGACTTCGCCTACCTGATCGGCGGCAACGGGCAGGAACTGCGCAGTCTGCACCGTTTGGGCATGCTTCTGCTCGTCACCTTCGTGACCGTGCATATTTACATGGTGATCCGTGAGGAAATCATGGGCAAGACCACCCTGGTGTCCACCATGTTCAGCGGATACCGGTTGCGGCGTCATTAGAGCAGTTCACGGTTGAATGCTCCAAAAGATGTGGGGCTCCGCCCCACACCCCGCCGGGGGCATGATGCC
>CASQEL010000411.1 GCA_949427775.1 uncultured Desulfovibrionaceae bacterium | reverse complement strand
AGGATAAAATTGAAGCGCCTCTATCCGATATTTATAGAATGACAGCCCACTAGTATCACATAACACAAAATACTTCGTATTTTGTGTCAAGATCATTCGCCGAAAAACGCGGTTTTCGGCTCATTCACGGCGACTATGCCGCCGCGCCATGCTCTCGCATGGCGGCTAGTACACAGAAACTTTAGATGTTTCTGTGTACTAGAGCGGATTCGCTTTGACTTTGTAAAAAGTCAAAGCGAATCCGCTCTATCAAAGATGGAGCTCTGTTCTGAATAATTATATGTTCGAATATATTCAGTATTTAGTCATGATTACTTGATTTGGCCTTCCACATGCATCCCGACACTCCAGCAGTCTTATTCCGTTGCAAAAACCGTCCGCAGACGGGGACTCCGGAATATGCACGCCGGAGAAATGGCGTTTTCTTCAAGAGGGATATGATTTCCATAGCGCTCCCGAAGTTTTTTCCGCACAACAGGATGCGACAGATCGAAATCTTTTATCTTCTGGAGACGCCCGACTTCAAGCCCGGCGGCACGCCGGTAGAGCTTCCAGATCAACTCGGAGCAGTAGAGAGCCTCGTCGGACCAGGCAAAATAGAGGTCATAGGGCTTGCCCGCAAACGTTGCGGCAACGGCCCGCATCTTCCGCAGCACCGGTTCCGTCAGTATTGCATCCGCATGTTTCAAACGTTTGATCACGTACCGTCCATCCCGGCCGTGCGCGATCCAAGCTTCCAAAGGCGTGCTTCTGACAGTTTGCGCGGCTTCGAAAACGTAAAATCTGCCGCCGCGTTTATAAAGAATGCCGCAATGGGACCATGGCGAACGCGTAGCGAGCCGTATCGCCCGGCTCTGGGGAGAGAGGGATGTTTGAAAGATGATGTCGCCTTCCCGCAACACCTGCGCAGGCAACAAGCGCATATATGCCGACGCAGGCTCCCGGAGGGGTTCCCCGGCAGGCACGGTCCGCGGGAGAAACCACAGTGCCGCAAGCAAAACGGCTGTTCCCGCACACCACGGACACAGCGCGGCACGCCGCACCGGTCTACTCCTCACCGGATTGCGCCAGAATCAGCTCCACCTCGTCCACCGCCAGTCCGGCGGCCCGGGCGATCTGCTGGGCCGTCTGCCCCTGGCGACGCTTGTTGAGTATCAGTTCCCGCAAAAACTGCGGCGAGCGCAGAATGCCTTCAGCCTGCTCCAGCAGACGACGCAACTCCACGGCCCGCTCTTCCAGACGCTGATCCAGCGTGCGCAGCTCCGCCTGCCGCTGGGCGAACGTGGCCACCAGATCATGTTCCAGTTCGGCGTTACGTTGCAAGCGCTCCAAAAGTTGTTCCTGGTTGGACTGCAACTGCGTCATCAACGCTTCCGAACGTCGCAAGCGCAAAAAGAAAAAAAGCACTCCGCCCAACAGAACAATTTCGGCCAGCGTGAAGATCAGGAGAGTCCACAAAGAAAGCATGATTATACCTTGAGATTCAAAAGATTGCCCACCAGGGGCGTCGAAGGACCGGAAGCGCCGTCTTCGCTTTCTTCTTCCTGCGCCAGAAGTTCCGCGCGCTTCCGGCGGCGACTGCCGAAAGGCATCTCCTGGTTCCGGCGCCCCTCATCCTCTGCGGCGATACGCCCCGCGTCGCCCTTCTGGACCTGCTGCACCTGTTTTTGTTCCAGACGCGCCGCTTCTTCCGCCATGACCCGCGACATGGCCGCCGCCGTCTGCGGCGTCACAGCGGCGTCGTGCGCGGCACGAGCCGCATAGCCGGTTTGGGCATAGAGAACCGCAATAGTCGGATCGATGCTCATGGCAACCTCCCAGCACCGGCGGACACGTCAGACGGCAGCCGCAACCGCGGTCTGAAAAAACTCTGAAACCGGCAGGATGTGTTCCCGGCACAAAGAGAACGGACTGTCAGGAAGAAAACTTGTCTTTACACCGCCGGATCGAAACACGCCGCACGAACGCCGCGCAACGGAACCGGCGAACGACTGCCGGTAAACGCTTATTTGCCCAGGTAACTTTCAAACAGCATACCGTCGATCTTGCCGCCCGCCAGATAAC
>CASQEL010000410.1 GCA_949427775.1 uncultured Desulfovibrionaceae bacterium | reverse complement strand
CGCGTCTGCATGGCGGGGAGAATATGCTTCAGAATGTACTCCGCCAGATGCACCAGCGAAGGCTGTCCCGTACCCACGAAGGCCAGAAAATCCTCTTTGTCCATAGGCGCTATGGGCGCGCCCCACTCGGACTGCAACCGCAGACGGTGGTGTTCGTTCCAGTACTCCAGCGTGCGCAGCACATGCCCCTGCTGCCAGCCGGAAGCCTCGCGGCCCTTTTCCATCAGGTGGCGCATCTTGGAATTCGTCAGAAATTCCAGAAAATCCGGGGCGTCGGAAAACCCCCGCGGCACCCAGATAAAGCTGATGAAACGTCCCCGGAAGGGCGTTCGGAACTCCAACCCGATCCTCACGGAAATGCCCATGATGGCCGCCGCCTCCAGAATTTCCTGCGCCGCGGGCACTTCCACAAAATTGTAATAGACGACAGTCAGCGTGCGCACGCCCTTGATCCAGGCGTCCATGATCAAATGGGTGGGCGTCTTGCGCCCCTTGGTGTTGGCGTCGTGCACATGATCGTCGAACGCCAGTTGGCTCCAGTCTTCCGGCATTTCCGGCAGGTGATACCGGGCCAGCATCCGGCGCACCACTCGGGGCGTGCCGCGGGCCGCCGCACGAAAATCATGCGCCAGCTTGAGCTGCGTGAGTTCGTCGCCATGAGCGCGCACCAGCTCCTTCATGATTTGCAGGAGCACGCGGGCGGTATTGCGGCGCAGGGCGGTCTGCGCACTGTTGAGCACCTCGTCGTACAGCGCCTTGAGCGCCAGCAGCCGGTCGGCGGCCTGTCCGGCCTCCAGACTGGTCAGGAGGTTGACCACGGCGTAGGCCACGCGGGAAACCTGGGAAATGACCAGATCCTTGATGCCGTGAGGATGAAGATTGGCATTGTACAGCGTGTTTTGCAGCTGTGACTGGGGAGAGGACAGTACCCTGTTGATCATGATCAACATGTCCCGATCCTGTTTATCGAAATACAACCCGTTGCGTCGCACCTCTGCCCCCTGGTACACATCGCCGTCAAAAAATTCCAAAAGCAAACCGGACAATGGCGTGGATATGTCCGCGGACTGCGGAAAAGACTGCGCTTGCCGCGCATAAGTCCTGCACATGTAAATTTTTTTAAGAATACACATGTCCCGCCTGACGAGTCAATCACTTTTCGGATTTGACCGCAGCTCTTCGTATACGAAAATTCCTGACCGACGGAAGAAAAAATACCGCACCGCTGCAAAAGAACGGCACTTCCGGCGTGAAAGCTCCGCCCCCTTGTTGCGCGCGGGGGGGTCTTGCAGTATTGTCATCATATGGGAAAAATGTCTTCCCGACAGGTATTGAAGAACGGCGTCATTCGGCGGCATCACGGAACCATTCCGGAGAGTTCGCTGCCGGTCGTCGCACGCTCCCCACGCAGACCCTGCAACGCGCGCAAAGGACGCTTGATGAACAAGGCCGCAGCCAGACATAAAGCTCTTCTTGAAATGCTGAACGTGCGCGGCTATGCGACGATTGAAGAGTTGGCACGGCACTTCGAGGTGACGCCCCAGACCATCCGCAAGGACATCAACGCGCTGGCGCGGGGCGGCAAGGCGCAACGGTTCCACGGCGGCGCGGGCATGCCCCTGACCACGGAAAATATTCTGTACGAACAGCGGAAAACGTTGTTCCTCCAGGAAAAACGTGCCATCGCCGCCCTGGTGGCCCGGCACATCCCCGACGGTTCCTCCATCTGCATCAATATCGGCACCACCACGGAAGAAGTGGCCCACGCCCTGCTGTCCCACAAGAACCTGCGCGTACTGACCAACAATCTCAATGTGGCCGTCATCTGCGCCCGTAATCCGTCCTTCGACATCGTGGTGACCGGGGGCACGGTGCGGCATCACGATCACGGCGTCATCGGCCCCAACGCGGAAAACTTCATCCGCGAATTCCGTGTGGACTACGGCATCATCGGCATTTCCGGCATTGATGAGGCGGGCAACATGCTCGACTTCGACTACCGCGAAGTATCCGTGGCCCGCACCATCATCACCTGTTCCCGCCGGGTGTTTCTGGTGACGGACAATT
>CASQEL010000409.1 GCA_949427775.1 uncultured Desulfovibrionaceae bacterium | reverse complement strand
CTGCAACGGGGCGGCCGCGTAGGTCGGGCGTGCCGGGAGTCGGCCGTTATTCTGGTGGCGGGCGAGGACGCTCTGGATCAGTATTTTGTGCGTCATCCCGAGGATTTTTTCAGTCGCCCTCCCGAGCGGGCCGTGGTCAATCCGGGCAACGAAGTGATTCTCAAGCGTCATCTGGAGTGTGCGGCCGCCGAACAGGCCCTGACGCCCGAGGGCGCGGACGGGCCGTGGTTGCGCCTTCCCGAAACTGTTCGCGCCGTGGCGGAGCTTGAGCGGCAAGGGGTGCTGTTGCGCACCGCCGACGGCGCGCAACTGCTGGCCGCGCGCAAGCGGCCCCAACGGCATGTGGATCTGCGCGGCAGCGGGGATACCTTCAGCATCCAGGATGCCGAGGGCACAGTCATCGGATTTGTGGACGGCTTCCGCGCCTGGCGGGAGACGCATCCCGGCGCGGTCTACCTGCACCGTGGCGTGACCTACGTAATCACCGCGCTGGACCCCGGCAGCGGCACGGTGCGCGCCGAACCGGCCAGAGTCTCCTGGTTTACGCGGGTACGCAGCTCCAAGAGCACGGAAATTCTGGAAATCACCGCTACCCGGAGGGTAGGGTGCACCCGTGCGCATCTGGGACGGCTGCGCATCACCGAGACCATTACCGGGTATGAAAAGCGGGCCGTGTCCGGCAATCGTCTGTTGACCATCGTGCCGCTGGATGTGCCGCCGCATGTTTTTGAAACCGAAGGGTTGTGGTTTGAAATTCCGGACGACGTGCGTCTCACCCTGGAAGAGCGGTTTCTGCATTTCATGGGCGCCATCCATGCTCTTGAACACGCGGCTATCGGCATGCTGCCGTTGCTGGTAATGGCCGATCGCAACGACTTCGGCGGCATCTCCACGCCCATGCATGCCCAGGTGGGCTTGCCCGCCGTGTTTATCTATGATGGTTTGCCCGGCGGGGCGGGACTTTCGCGTCTGGCCTTCGAGGGCGCGGAAGAACTGTTGCGCGTCACTCGCGCGGCGGTGGTGGAGTGTCCCTGTGACGATGGATGCCCGTCGTGCGTGCATTCGCCCAAATGCGGGTCCGGTAATCGGCCCATCAGCAAGGCAGGGGCCGCGGTTCTGCTGGAAGCGCTGCTGCGGCCGGGCGATCCGCCCGCCCACGCCTATGTCGTTCCGTCTGGGGCGTCGTTGCAGGCTGCGGCGTCCGTGCCCGGGGAGATCGGATTTGTGGGGAAGGCGGACAGTGAAAACGGCATGGTCGCCCGCGTGGAAGCCGCCTCCCCGTTGCTGCCCGGACCTCGCCGCGCCGATCCGTGGGGAGAGCGGGACGGGAAGACCGTGGAGGAGAAGCCTGCTGCGGCTGGAGAAAAAACTATGGCTACTGAAAAGATGTTCCTTGTGGACCAGGGAACACTGCCGACCGGGGCGACGTCGCCGGGTCTGGAAGGCGCGCCCGCGGCGGCGCCGCAACGATATATGGTGCTGGACGTGGAAACACGGCGCAGCGCCGCTGAAGTGGGGGGCTGGCACTGTACCGATAAAATGGGAGTGAGCGTCGCCGTGCTCTACGACGCCGCGGACGACAGCTATACTCCTTACGAGCAGGATGCTCTGTCCGATATGTTCGCCCGATTGCGCGAGGCGGACAGCGTGATCGGTTTCAATATCGAACGCTTTGACTACGCCGTGCTTCAGCCTTTTGCCCGATACCGGCTGCGGGAGCTACCCACGCTGGATTTGCTGCATCGGGTCAAAGAGCGGTTGTCCTATCGTGTTTCCCTGGACAATCTGGCTCAAGCCACGCTGGGCGAACCTAAAAGCGCGGATGGTCTGCAAGCCCTGCGGTGGTGGAAGGAAGGCAATCTGGAGGCCATCAGCGCGTATTGCCGCAAGGATGTGGAGATCACCCGTCGCATTTATCTATACGGCCTGGAGCACGGCTTTCTGCTGTTTACCAATAAAGCCGGACAGAAAGTACGGGTGCCCGTGGATTTTTCAGGCAAGTTTTCACGCGTGGGATAGAGCAGTTCACGGTTGAAATGCTCCAAAAGATGTGGGGCTCCGCCCCACACCC
>CASQEL010000408.1 GCA_949427775.1 uncultured Desulfovibrionaceae bacterium | reverse complement strand
CCCGAACAGGCAAGACAGATAGTCTTGATAGTCGCAAACTTGCGGAATATGCCGCATCCAACGTCCACGGAAGGCACAGGGCGTCCGCGGCGGATCAGAGCGCCAAAACCCGCAGAGGTATTTCGGTCCCGTATATTGGGTTGCCGGGAGCCACCTCGCAGTATATTCTGCGAAAAAATACAGTACCGGGAGAATGCGTATGCGTACGGTCATCGTCGGCGGCGTGCTCGCCCGCCATACAGGTGTGCTCGCGGCGGATGTGGCGTTTGAAGACGGGCGCATCGTGGAGGTAGGGGAACGTCTGCCCAGAGACGGCGCGTGCATTGTGGACGCCGCGGACTGCATCGTTATGCCCGGGGGGGTGGATGCGCATACCCATTTGACCTTGTCCGTCACGGCGGGGGGGCAGGAGGTTGCCGTCAACGACGGTTTTTATGCGGGAACGCTGGCGGCCGCCTGGGGAGGAACCACCTGCGTGGTGGAACACCCCGGATTCGGTCCCGGCGAATGCTCTCTGCTGCATCAGCCGGAAGCCGTGCGCGCTCTGGCGCGGGGGCAGGCCGTGGTGGATTACGGCGTGCATACGGTATTCCAGAGAGTGGATGCGCAGATTCTGGAGGATATCGCCGTCGCCGCGGCACAGGGATATGCCTCGGGCAAAGTGTATCTGACCTACAGCGGACGCCTCAGGGATGAAGAAATTTTGCCGGTCATGGCCGCCATGCGGGATGCCGGGGCGTTGACCGTCGTGCACTGCGAAAATCACGCCATACCCGAATACTTGTCCCGCGCGTTGGCCGCCGCCGGAGAAACAGGGGCCACGGCCCATCCCAAAGCCCGGCCCGCATCTTGCGAGGTGGAGGCCGTCAACCGCATTCTGGCGCTGGCGCGCACGGTGGACGCGCCGCTCTATGTGGCGCACCTGTCCACGGCGACCGGCCTGGCGCTCATCGCCGCCGCCCGCCGGGAAGGCGCCGTCGTGCCGGTGGAAACCTGTCCCCAGTATCTGTTGCTGGACGAAACGTGTTACGAGGAAGGGGCGGCCGAGGGACTGAAATATGTCATGGCCCCGGCTCTGCGCACGCCCGCCGACGCAGCCGCGTTATGGGACGGTTTGAAAAACGGCATCATCGACGTGGTGGCTACGGATCACTGCGGATTTACGTTCGCCCGCAAGTGGGAAGTTTCCGGCGGCGACGTGTTTCGCTGTCCCGGCGGCGTGCCGGGGGTGGAAACGCGGGTGCCGCTTCTTTTTTCCGAAGGCGTGCTCAAGGGACGTCTGACGCTGTCCCGTTTTGCGCAGGTGGTGGCCGAGGCTCCGGCCCGGCTCATGGGATTGGAGAACAAGGGGCGTTTGGAGCCGGGAGCCGATGCCGACATTGTGGTGCTCGATCCGGCCGTGGAGCGCCTGCTTTCCGCCAAGTCGTTACATCAGCAGACGGATTTCACGCCGTTCGAAGGATTGTGCGTGCGTGGCTGGCCCCGTAATGTCTGGGTTCGCGGTCGACTGGTGATCGACAACAACAGATTCTGCGGCGACGGTGAATGTGGCGCATTCATCCCTCGGCGCAGAAACATTCTGTAATGTCCTTACTGATTTATTTATAGATAAAAAAGTCTTTCTCTGCAGACGTCCGGCTGCGCCGCGCCGTCGGGCTCAGGAAATGCCTTGCCTTCACGTTCAAAGAGCGGGGTATTTGTTTTTAAAACCAGAGAAATCCCTATACTATTTTACGCGTGTCCGGTGCAGGATGCTTTCATCGCGGCGAACTGCCGCAGACGACGCCGCGTCCCCAGGCGTCATCGGCCCCCCTGCTTAAGCCCGCGGCATGTCGTTCCCCCCGGCGTGCCGCGGGCTTAAGGACTGCACGCCTCTCTTTACAGTATATATTATTTATGTGCTATCTCGCACAAGGAACTTCCGTGTATTTCAGGGCAATCGCACGAACGAAGATACTCTGTTGAAAATACTGGCAATGTATACGTCGTCCGCTGAAGATTTTTGTTATTTCAAAGAGTTATATGCTTAGAGCAGTTCACGGTTGAAATGCTCCAAAAGATGTGGGGCTCCGCCCCACCCC
>CASQEL010000407.1 GCA_949427775.1 uncultured Desulfovibrionaceae bacterium | reverse complement strand
GACAATATTCAGGAAACCTTCGGCCTGTCCCTGCTGGAAGCCGGAGCGGCGGGTCTGCCCGCCGTCGTTTCGGACTGGGACGGCTATCGGGATATCGTGACGCCCGGCGAAACCGGCCTCTTCGCGTCCACCATGGCCCCCGCCGCCACGGAAGAGCTGGACGCGCTGGCGGCGGTCGTCTACGACAACCAGCACCAGTATCTGCGCGCCCAACAGACCGTGGTGGACGTTCCCGCGCTGGCGGCGGCGCTGCACCGTCTGGGCGCGGATGCGGCCCTGCGCCGTCGCATGGGAAGGGCGGCCCGCGCCCGCGTTCTGGAAAATTTCACCTGCCGGGCCGTGGTCCGGCGCTGGCTGGCATTCTGGGAAGAACTGCGGGCCACGCCGCTGCCGCGAGAAACGGAAGCGCGCGCCCGCGCGGCCCGGCACCCGTTTCTCCTGCCGTACGGCCGCGTCTTCGCCGCCTATGCCGCGGAACATCCCGCACCGGCGCTGACCGTGCGCTGCACGGACATGGGCGACGCCCTGCGGGCGAAACGGCTCCCCATGGCGCTGTTCGGCGCGTCCCCGGCCTTCGTGTCCGAGGAAACGTTGCGCCCCATTCTGGTGCTGGCCCGCAAACCTGTCACACTGGAGATGCTGGAAAAACGCCTGTCGTCCGCCGACGGCACAGGCGTCCCCGATGCGGCGACGATCCGGGGCTGCGTGCTGTGGGGGCTGAAACACGATCTGCTGGAGCGCGTGAGCGCATAGCCGCGCCGGGGCAATCGCACGAACGAAAACAACGTAGGGAAAATATTGTATATATGCATTGGGGATTGTAAAAATTTTCCTTTTTTTCAAATAGTTATGCGCTTCATGCGCCTGCCCTGACAGCCGCGTGGCTTTTTATTGACCTTTCTTGCGCAACACACTACAAAGAGCAACAAATTTACCCCCCTGCCGCATGGAGGAAGATATGCCGGAGTGGCACGAACGCTACCGTATCGGTGTGGAATCCATTGATGCTGCCCACCAGGAAATATTTTCTATCATCAATCGATTGCGCAAGACGCTGCGCATGAGCGGCAATGTCCAGTGGACCGCCGCCGAGACTGTCAAGTACCTCAGAAGTTATACGATCAAGCACTTTATGGATGAAGAAGCGTACATGCAGTCCATCGGATTCAAGGACTATGAGGGACATAAGGTCATCCATGACGGTATGCGCGATACGATTCTCCCCAAGCTGTGTTCGTATCTGGAAGCCTCGAAGTATTCCGAAGAATCCGTCGAACAGTTTTGTATCCTCTGTGAAAAATGGCTGAACAAGCATATCCTCGGGCATGACAGGGAAATAGGCAGATACGTGCTCTCCGAGGAGGAGGAAGAAGAATAGAGACAGCCCTCTTCTCCCCCCTGCCGCAAAGAGTCTTTTTCCGTCCCGCGGCATTGCGAGGCCGCCATTGACCGTATGCAGGGCGCGGCTTCGCCCAAAGGCTGCCCCCTTGCCGCCCCCCGGAATCGGACGTTTCACGGACGGCGGCGTCATGAAAGCTGATCTCCGGGATCAGCCCTTATGACAAGGCCGTCCGCGCAGACCACGCACAAAAGCACGACAGCGACGGCACAACTTGCGGGCCGAGCCGGACGTCATCATGCAAAATACGGCGGCGCAGAACAGGCGCGAAGCCCGCCCCGAAAAACACGCGCAAGCGCAACGAAACCGCGTTGTTCCCATGCGCGGAAGTCTTGCCAGTCGGCCGGGGCTTCGCTATGATCCTCCGTAAAATGTTCACAACCGCCAGAGAATATGTGAACCACCCAAGGAGTCCCCAATATGCCGACAACCATTCTGCAAAAGGAGCGGCTCATTCCCGGCAAAACCAGCAAGCTGGTTCTGGATGCGCCGCATATCGCCCGAAAAGCCCAACCGGGACATTTTATCATGCTGCGCATGAGCGCCACGGGCGAGCGCATCCCCCTGACCGTGGCCGACGCCGATCCGGAAACAGGCCGCCTGACCATCGTTTACCTGGTCATGGGCAAAAGCACCGCGCTGCTGGAAACGCTGGAAGAAGGCGACGCCATCTTCGACGTCTGC
>CASQEL010000406.1 GCA_949427775.1 uncultured Desulfovibrionaceae bacterium | reverse complement strand
GTCGTGCTGACACAGGGACGCGGCCTCGGCATTGCCGCCATTGTGGCGTCACAGGACTACGCCGGTATTCTGGAAGCTGACCAGAAGGGAGCGCAACAGATGGTGGCAAATACCTGTTTGAAAATCTTCATGCGAATGCAGGACGCCGAAAAAACATGGGAACTGATACGCGGGCAGGCCGGACAAGGCACTGTTCTCAGAACAACGGGATTCAACGTCAATGAACAAATCAGTTCCGACTACCGCGACGCCATGAATACTACAATAGAGCAGGAAGACCGTGTTGTTCTGCGCGACTTGCAGGAACAGATAGAGGGAGAAGCACACTTTGTCTTTTCCGGCCAGATCGTCCGGGGCGATATGTTCTACGCCAACCCCTCTCTCAAAAAGGCGCAACTGCGAGTGCCGCAGTTGCTGCAACTGGTACAGGAGAACAAAAGCAATGAGATTGCAGCATAGTTCATCAAACGTATTGCGGCAAAATTCAACGGCGGAATTGCTCTCGCACCTTGAACAGATCAAAGCTGGCCCAACTCTTTGCGGCCAACTCATGTCCATGATTGGGGAAAAAGGCATGAATAACCTTGATATTACGCCCAAGGAGTTTTTCAACAGCCGGAATGAAATCTCTGTCCGCCGAAACAAGAGCAATGACATCACAGCGATTGGAGTACGCCATATCAAGCATTTCGGTCGCAATCTGCGTATCAACACCTTTCTCTTGCGTACCGAGCATGGAAGCCTTGCAAAAGGGACACTCTGTTATTTCATGGTGCGCGGCACCTGTACAGTGCGGTCCTTTTTTGCGCTTCTGTCGAGGAACGAAGCTCACCTCGACACCAGGAACTTTGGAAAGAACAGTCGTTGCCCAAGAACGAAGCCTTGCATCGCCGGGCGAGGAAGGGTCGTAAGAACCAAAAATAAAACACCGCTCATATTGTACGGCTTCACCAAGCAAAAGGGAAACTTCCTGAATAACAATAGAGGGCAACTTGAACCAGTTTGTCAGAAAACCGGGTTCAAGCTCTTTCATGGTCAATTCGTAATTCCAGAAGTCCACAAAGATCATGCCCCGTGGTTTGGCTTCCAGCAACTCTGTGGACTCGGACATAGGCACTCCAAAAGAAAAGGAGGAATACATTCCTCCTTCAAAACTGTTCATCTATCGCCAATCCGATTCCAGCTATACCTGGGGATCAGCGATGGGCAGTAATTGAAAATAGGATACGGCTATTTCAGCCATTGTCACTACCCAATCTTCATCCACAGGGTTTGCCATGAAAACCATACTCATTGCTTTATCATTATTTTTCAATATGTTCTGCGCTAACCACGCTCACGCCGGAACGCCCTTATCTGATCGGCTCGCCGTGGAAGCTGGCGTCAAAACCGACATCGCCAAAGACCTGTCTCAGCCGCACACCCCTCTGGACACGCTTTCCGGCAGAACCTGCCTTGACGGTCGTTCCGTGGACGGATTTGAGGGAGACATCCTTGAATGCTGGTCGAATCTCGAATGTCCCTATTGCGGCATTCAGGAGCCGCTTCAGGCGCAACGGGACAACCCCAATCTGTGCATTGTCGTGCGGCATATCCCGTCTGATGAATACGGCGAATCCCTGAAAAAAGCTCTGGCGTATGAGGCATTGCGCGGCTTTTCCGGCAATGCGGCGCATCGTTTTTGGGATGCCGTCCTGCCCAAAACCTCACTCGGCATTCCCGTTCCATACGAAGCCGCTTTGCAGGCCGCGCTTCAGGAAGCCGCCATTGCGCCGGAAGCCTTTGCGGACGCCTTGCAAGCTGTCGCTCCTCTCATAAGCGCGGATATTGTTGCCGCGCAATCGCGCATCATGTCCACGCCGACATGGATTCTGGACGGCATCCGCTTTCCGGCCTGCGACTTCACGGCGGCGGAGCTGCCCACGGCTCTGGAACTGGCTCGCAAGACTCGCGCCGGGGACACGGACGCTCAGGAGCGCGTCATCGGGATCATCACGCGCGGCCTGCTCAATGAGGCGCTTTTGTAGCCGGAGGAGAAAAGTGCTTGACCTTTTGCCAAAGCCCATATATCTTACTTCCAAGATA
>CASQEL010000405.1 GCA_949427775.1 uncultured Desulfovibrionaceae bacterium | reverse complement strand
CCATTGACCTTGCGGCAGGTTCACTACGGCTTCGGCCGATGTTTGCCTTGCGCCCCTATTTCTCCAACCCCGAGGAGCGTATGCGTTCTCCCTCTGTCGGCCTTGCCCCGGAAGGGTGGCCCGTTATCGGTCTGACCGCTTTTTCCGCGCTGATTTTCGCGATTGTCGGCTGTTGGCCTGTGGCCATGCTGTTTTTGGCTCTGCTCTGGTTCTCCTGCCACTTTTTTCGCGACCCTGAACGGGTGGTTCCCGATGACGCCGGATCGGCCGTCAGCCCGGCCGACGGCCGGGTGGTGCGCATCGAAACCCGGCAGGATCCCTTGACCGGGCAGCCCCGCACCTGCCTGAGCGTATTCATGAATGTCTTCAGCGTGCATGTGAACCGCGCGCCCGTGGACAGCGCCGTGGAACGTGTGGTCTACACGCCCGGCAAATACCTGAACGCCGCCTGGGACAAGGCCTCCACGGACAATGAGCGCTGCGCGTATCTGCTGCGCGGACAGGACGGCGGGGGCTGGACCATGGTACAGATCGCCGGGCTGGTGGCGCGGCGCATCATCTGCCGGGTGGAGCCGGGCGACGTGTTGCGGCGCGGGCAACGTTACGGAATGATCCGCTTCGGGTCGCGTGTTGACCTTTATCTTCCTGAAGAATATAGTGCCTCCGTCTCCATAGGCGAACAGGTCTTTGCCGGTCAAACGGTCGTGGCCCGCCGACGGAAGTGAACTTCACCCCCACAGCGCAGTTGATTTTTATGGAAGGCAAGATCCCCGTGCACAAGGGAGTATACATCCTCCCCAATATGATCACTACCCTGAGCCTGTTTTCCGGGTTTCTGGGGATCGTGTGGGCCATGGACGGCGCTTTTGAAGCCGCCGGGATGGCCATCCTGTTTTCCGCCCTGATGGATGGTCTGGACGGCAAGGTGGCTCGTCTGACCAACTCCGCCAGCGAATTCGGCGTGCAGTTCGATTCCCTGTCGGATCTGGTGGCTTTCGGCGTGGCGCCCGCCGTGCTCATGTGGCAGTGGCAGCTCTACGCCTTCGGTCGTCTGGGCATTGCCGTGGCCTTCATCTTCACCGCCTGCGGCGCGTTGCGTCTGGCGCGCTTCAACGTGTCCACGGCGGTCGTCGGCAAAAAATTTTTTATCGGCCTGCCCATTCCGGCGGCGGGTTGTTCGGCCGTGACGCTGATCTTCTTCCGCGAGTTCATTCCCGGCGGTCTTTTGGGGGCCGTGCCTTACGCGGCGTTGGGATTCACGCTGCTGCTCGGCATTCTCATGGTCAGCCGCGTGCGCTACGTGTCCTTTAAGGAATACGGGTTTTTGCGCGCGCATCCCTTCAGTTCCATGGTCACCGTTCTGCTGATTTTCTCGCTGGTGGCCTCCCAGCCCAAGCTTTTGGGGTTCACGCTCTGCCTGGGGTACATTATCTCCGGGTTGATCTACACCTTCATCATCCTTCCCCGTCGCAACCGCGAACTCCTACGCGGCCTATCGCTGCAAAACGATTAGGCTGACGTAGCGGTCGCGCATTCCGCCCATGCGGCGGACGCCTCTCCTCCCCGGCATGTCGCCCCGTATGGGCGGCCGTTACGCAATAAAGAAGCCGTTTCGTAAACGCCAGAGGAGAATCATCATGTCCGATCGCATCTATTTCTTTGATACCACCCTCCGGGATGGAGAGCAGTCGCCCGGCGCGACCATGAATCTTCAGGAAAAGCTGCGCATGGCGCGTCAACTGGAAATCCTGGGCGTGGACGTCATGGAGGCGGGGTTTCCCGTGTCCAGCCGGGGAGATTTCGAGGCTGTGCAGGCCATCGCCGCCCAGGCCCGCAACATTCGCGTGGCGGGCCTGAGCCGGGCCGTGGCCGGAGACATCGATTGCTGCTGGGAGGCCATCAAGGGGGCTGAAGCGCCGCGCATCCACACCTTCCTGTCCACATCGGATCTGCACATGCGCCACAAACTGCGCAAAGAACCCGACGCCGTGCTGGAAATGGCCGTGGCCGCCGTCAAACGGGCCGCAAGCTATACGTCTGATGTGGAATTTTCCGCCGAGGACGCCTCGCGCTCCGACAAGGACTTTCTGTGC
>CASQEL010000404.1 GCA_949427775.1 uncultured Desulfovibrionaceae bacterium | reverse complement strand
CCCCGGCGGGGGGGTTGGGGGCGAGCAGCCCCCAAGAGCGCATTTCAACCTGAAATGCTCTAGCGATTCATATGTCGGGCGCTGAATATTTTCTTTGTTATTTTAAATAATTATATGTTTCATGCGATTGCCCTGGACCGGGCGGGCGGATATGTGCGGAAGGTTGGGGGGCAGCCCTCGTTATCCCCCCTGCTGCAACGCCGCCTTTTTCCGTCCGGCGGCGTTGCAAGAAGGTCGGCATTGACCTTGCGGCAGGTTCACCACAGCTTCACCCAGTGTCGGCCTTGCGCCCTGCCGGTCGAAAACCTGCGGCGTTTCGCGGACGGCATTTTACTGTGGGCTGCCCCCGGCGCGACTGCCGACTTGCCTTCCCCGGCCCTCTGGACTATTTTTCTCTCCACAAATGTATGTCCACGATTCTGACGGAGGCACCATGCTTACTCGCCAAGAGGCTCTTGAGGCGCTGCGCGCTCCGGCCCCCGAAGCCTACCTCATCCGGCACGCGCTGGCTACGGAAGCCATCATGCGTCGTCTGGCGGCGCACTTCGGCGAAGATGCCGATCTGTGGGGACTGACCGGACTGCTGCACGATATCGACTACCCCCTGACAGTGCAGGATCCATCCCGCCATGGCCTGCTCGGCGCGGAAATGCTGGCCGAACGTCTGCCGGAAACAGCCCTGACAGCCATCAGGGCCCACAACGGTGAAATGACCGGCGTCGCTCCGGCGACACGCCTTGACTTCGCCTTGCGCTGCGCCGAAACCGTCACCGGGCTGGTGACCGCCGCCGCGCTGCTCCGTCCTGCCGGAATGGAAGGCATGGAACCCAAAAGTCTCAAGAAAAAAATGAAGGACAAGGCCTTCGCCGCCGGCGTGTCCCGTGAAAATATCCGGCAATGCGCCGAACTGGGCCTTGAACTGGACGAGTTCCTTGCCTTGTCCATCGCCGCCATGGCGCCTCATGCCGATGTCCTGGGCCTGAAAAAATAAACGACTGCACCCCGCAACACCTTGGAGGCTCCATGTCCCGGCCAGATATGCCTGCTTTTTCCCTGAATACCGCCATCCGTACCCTCGGACCGGCCAAGCTGGAATCGCATCTTCCCTATCAGTCCTGGGTCGACGACAAGCTTACCAGATTGTTCATCGACAGCGAGCTTTCCGAAGATGTCTCCGAACCGATTATGGTGGAGTTTGAAGCCGCCGGTCCCCGCAAGAAACTGTATTTTGATTCCAGCCGCGCCAAATGCGCCATCGTCACTTGCGGCGGCTTGTGCCCCGGCATCAACGACGTCATCCGCGCCCTGGTCATGGAGGCCCACCACGCCTACAATGTTCCGGCCATTCTGGGTATACGCTACGGGCTGGAAGGATTCATCCCCCGACTGCGGCACCCCGTTCTGGAACTGACGCCCGCCAACGTCTCCAACATCCATATGTTCGGCGGCACGGTGCTGGGATCCTCGCGCGGGCCGCAGCCGCCAGAGGAAATAGTGGACATGCTGGAGCGCATGAACATCAGCGCGCTGTTCGTCATCGGCGGAGACGGCACCATGAAAGCCGCGGCCGCCATCAACCGCGAGGTCAGCGCCCGCAACCTGAAGATTTCCGTCATCGGCATTCCCAAAACAATCGACAACGACATCAACTTCGTTCCCCAGTCCTTCGGATTCGAAACCGCCGTCGACAAGGCCACGGAAGCCATTGAATGCGCCCATACCGAGGCCCAGGGCGTGCCCAACGGCATCGGCATCGTTAAGCTCATGGGGCGCGAATCGGGATTCATCGCCGCCCAGGCCACGTTGTCGCTCAAGGAGGTGAACTTCGTGCTCATTCCGGAGGCCTGTTTCCGTCTGCACGGTGAGGGCGGCCTGCTCCCCGCGCTGGAGGAACGTCTCGCCGGCCGGGGGCACGCCGTCATCGTGGTGGCCGAGGGCGCGGGGCAGCACCTGTTGCAGAAAAGCGCCGGCACGGACGCCTCCGGCAATCCCGTGCTGGGGGACATCTCCACGCTGCTCAAGAACGAAATTTCCGCGTACCTCAAAGAACGGGGCGTTTCTTTCGCCATCAAGGTGATCGATCCCAGCTACATCATCCGTTCCGTTCCGGCCAACGCCAACGACCGCGTCTATTGCGGCTTCCTCGGCCAGCATGCCG
>CASQEL010000403.1 GCA_949427775.1 uncultured Desulfovibrionaceae bacterium | reverse complement strand
TTTTCCCGCGAAATGACGGCAGCGAGATTGAAGGAAACCGGAGAGTTTCATTCGAGAATGCTCTATTATCGCATAACACAAAATACTTCGTATTTTGCGTCAAAATCATTCGCCGAAAAACGCGATTTTCGGCTCATTCACGGCGACTACGCCGCCGCGCCATGCTCTCGCATGGCGGTAGTACACAAAAATTTTATATGTTTCGGTGTACTATGGGCATCCACGGCGTGCTGTGCTAGATTGCCGTCATGACGTTTTCACCAAAGACCCTTGCATTCTGGAATGCCTACACGGCACAGGTATTGGCCTGGCGCATGGGACCGGCACGCTCGGAAGCGCCTCTTGTTGCGGAGGCGACGCTTCCGGCACGGCGCGCGGCGGACAGGACCGCGCGGGTCAGCGCGGCCGGGCGACGACCGTACACCCTGCTGTTGGGTGCGGGCGACGGCACGCTGGCCGAAATGCTCAAAGCGGATCTGCCGCCGGAGTCTCGCCTGCTGGTGCTGGAAACAAACCCCTGCGCGGCGCGCCGCCTGCATGACGGCCACCCGGACCTGCTCCTGCTGGCGGATACCTCTCCCTGGGCGCTGCTGTTCCTGCTGGCGGGCGCGGGCATCACGCCCGATCAGTGCGCCGTGTGCCGCAATCCGGCTCCGGGCGCATACGCTCCGGCCCTGGACACCTGGCGGAGACTGTTTCTGGGCGCGCATCGCCGTTGTCTGCCCGCCCCCTGTTCCGCCGCCATTTCCGCGGCCTGCATCCTCCACCCGGACGAACCGGGGCTGGAGGCCTTTTTTGCGCATTTTCCGCCCTGGCTCAGGGAACTCGCCGTCGTCTGGGACACCCGCGCCCCCGCGGCAGTGCCCCCCTGTCCCGTGCCGCTGCGGCAAGGCGTCCGCCCCCTGCACGGCGACTTTTCCGCGCAGCGCAACGCCATGCTGGAACTGTGCACCGGAGAGTGGTGCCTGTATCTGGATGCCGACGAACGCCTGTCGCCCGCGACCTGGGCGGCGTTGCCGCGCCTGGCGGCCCTCTCCGACGTGGGCAGCGTGCTGTTTCCCCGCCTGACATTCGAGGCCGACGACCGGCGCGCGCGCATGGGATACGGCTTATGGCCCGACGTCCAGCAGCGTTTTTTTCGGCGCGCCGCGCAAGTGCGTTTTACCGGCGCGGTCCATGAAAAATTGACGGGGCTGGAAGGCCGCGCGGCTCTGGCGCCGGGGCTGCCGGTGCTGCACTACAGCCATATCGCCAAAGACCGGAGCGCGCTGGAGGAACGTCTGGCCGTCTACAACGCCGCGGCGGGCGGCCCCGTGCACCGTTTGAACGCCGCCTATCCCTGTCTGGAGCGGGCGGCGCTGGAATATTTCGGCGTCCTGTTCGGGGAGACGGCTGTTCTGAGCCTGCCTCCTCTGGCGTGACCTCTTCCGCCCGGATACCCGCAAACCGGAGCGAATCACGCGCCGAGCCCGAAGGTTCCGCGGCAATCGGGGCGCGTTGCTCCGCACGCGGGAAAACGCATGGAAAACCGGCGCCATCGCGATACGATCGGCGCACCCGCGCGGGACGACTTGCCACCTGAGCGGCGACCTTATACACTCCATGAAACAAGCGACATACAGGCATTGCAGCCGATATCGTCCCACGCTTGTCGGCGTTCCCCGCCGGGCGGATCCGCCGGAATTTCTGACCACAAAGGAATTTTTGATGAAGATAGTTTGCCCCCAATGCGGCTTTGCGCGGGAGGTTCCGGAAGATCGCCTCCCCGGCGGTTCGGCCATCGCCACCTGTCCCCGGTGCCGCCACCGGTTCCGTATTTCCCGCGACGGCGTAGTGGAAGAGCTGCCGGAATCGACGCCTCCCCCGTCCCCGGGACCGTCCTTGCCCGATAGGGACGATCCGCTGCCGCCCGGCGCAATCATTCCCGGCGCGTCCTCCGACGCCGTACAGCCCGGCGGCGAACCGGAAGCGACGGCGGGGACGTCCACCGCGCGCGAAGTTCCGGAACATTCTCAGACGCCGCCCTCACCGCGCGAATCCTCCCCGCGCAAAAACCGCGCCGAATCCGACGCCGAAGAGGCCGCCTGCCGCAAAAACGCGGCCGAGGCCTATGAACGCCAGGCCGCCGCCGAGCACGGAGAGACGCCGTTCGCCCTGGACAACCCCTGG
>CASQEL010000402.1 GCA_949427775.1 uncultured Desulfovibrionaceae bacterium | reverse complement strand
GGGGACGGGAGCCATGCACGGATTATGGTTAATCTGGCGGCCATGCGGGAGCGCGGCATTCCGGTTTCCCTGCTGTGTACGCTCCGCGCGGCGCATCTGGACAGGGAAGCCGAAATGCTGGACTGGCTGACGGAGCTGAACTGTCCCGTTCGTTTCAATCCGTTGCTGCCGCTGGGGCGCGCCTCGGCGGGGCTTGCGCCGAAGGACTATTTCCGCTTTCTGCAGCGTCTTCTGGTTCTGGCGCTGGAGCGGCAACTGTCGCTTGATATTGAACCGCTGGGCTGGATGCTGGCCGCCGTCATTACAGGAACGTCCCCGCGCGAGTGTTCCTATGGGGGCAGATGCGGGGAATCCATTTTCGCCTACGGGCCTGACGGCGAAGTGCTGGCCTGCAATCGCTCTGACGAGGTATACGGCAATCTGCGGGAACATTCGCTGAAGGCGCTGTACGAAGGTTCTCCCTGGCGGGAACGGCGACTGCGTTCGGCGCGGTTGTGCGGCCGCTGCGGCGACTGCCCCGTATGGGCATACTGCCACGGCGGCTGCCCTGTCGTGGAAGGAGACGAACCCGATGCGACGCGTTGCGAGGCGCGCAAGACCTTTTTCGGCTGGCTGCGCGGTGAGGGGCTGACCCTGTATCAACAGGCTTTGATCCGTCGTCGGGCCGAGCTGCGCGAGCGGCTGCGTCTCCTGCGCCGGACCAGAGAAAACTTTGCGCGCTATCTGCCGGACGACATGTCGACGCACGAGGAGGCATGATGGCGCACGATCTGTTACTGGTCAACACGCATCGCCGGTACGGTTTCGAGAGCAACGCCTTCCGGGACTGGCAGGGGGTTTATCTGCTGGCCGCTTACATGGAGGAAAACGGGTACTCCGTCAGGGTTCTGTCCGGCTTTGTCCATGAGGCGCTTCCTCTGCTGGAGGCGGAAATTGCCGCGGGCGTGCCGGTCGTGGGCTTTGCCTGCGACTATGAAAATCAGGAAGAGGTGATACAGCTCTCCCGTCACGTGCAGGAACTGCGACCGCTGCCGGTTATTGTCGGCGGGCCGCAGGCGGTGGCGCTCGGCGGGGATTTTCTCTTGCGGAGCGGGGCGCTGGCCGTGGTGCGCGGCGAGGGCGAACTGCCGCTTCTGGCGCTCATGCAGCTTCTGGTGGACGGCAGCGGGCGACTGGAAGACATCCCCGGTATCGTCTATCTGCGCGAAGGCCGGGAATACCGCACTCCTTCGCCTCCCCCCATTACCAACCTTGACGCTCTACCCTTTGCCGATCCGTCCCTTGCGCTCACCCGGTCGTCCGCTTCCTCCGCGCTTTTCCTTTTGACGGCCCGCGGCTGTCCCTTTCGCTGCTCGTTCTGTTACGAGGGAAGCAATACCCGTTCCGTCCGCCGGCGCAGTGTGGACAACGTCATGCGGGAGCTACGGCAAAAGCTGGAGGCCGACCCGCAGATTCGGATGGTGCTGTTTACGGACGATACGTTCACGCTCAATGCACGCCGGGTGCGGGAGTTTTGCGATGCCCTTGTCGCCTATCGTCAGGAGCGGGATTTCGGCTGGTTTGCCGAGGCGCACCCCGGCACCATCCTGAAGCATCCCGAACTGCTGCCCCGCATGGTGGAGGCTGGCCTTGCCTCCCTGCAAATTGGTGTGGAGTCCGGGAATCTCCAAACCCTCAAAGCCTACAACAAGAAAACAACCCCCGACATGGTCGAGAAGGCTGTCGCTCTGTGTCAGAATGCCGGAGTTCCGCACATGGTAGCCAATATTATTGTGGGCGGAGCCTTTGAGACGGAAGAAAGCATTGACCGTTCGCGAAAATTCGGCCTGCGCCTGCTGGAACAGGGGGCGGGCATGCTGGAACTGCACGCTATTCATTTCTGGCCCCTGCCCAATACGGCCATGACCTTGCGCCCGCAGGACTTCGGGATGGAGATTCTGGATCCACGCTCCCGGACGGCGGTAACCGATTACCCGGTGGTGCAATGCGGCGCTCTTTCGCCGGAACGGCTTTCCGGCTTGCGAGCCGATATGGATGAAGCCTTCGCCCAAAAGATACGGGAGCTGGCAATGCGTCTGCCCGCAGCCGTCATGGAACGGTTGCTGCGCTATTGGCGACGCTATCATCTCTGTTCCGGTTATGTGGAAACACTGCTTGGCAACCCCCGTTGCAGCCGTTTTC
>CASQEL010000401.1 GCA_949427775.1 uncultured Desulfovibrionaceae bacterium | reverse complement strand
AGGTAGGCACCTCCGTAGCCCTGTGGCGCGACGGCCGCGTGGAACTGGGCGTGGTGAACATGCCCGTGCTGGGCGAATGTTTTCACGCGCGGCGCGGCGCGGGAGCCTGGAGCGGCGCGCAACGCCTCCATGTCTCTGAGGTCGCGATCCTGCGCGACGCCGTGGTGGGCACGGGATTTCCCTACGATGTCCCGCCCAACCTGCGCACCATTCAGGGATGGCTGGGGGCCGTGCTGCCCGAGGTCCAGAACGTGCGCCGCCTGGGCGCGGCCGCCGTGGACCTGGCCTACGTGGCCTGCGGACGGCTGGACGGATTTTACGAGCTGGGGCTCAAACCCTGGGATTTCGCGGCGGGCTGGCTGCTGGTGGAAGAAGCCGGGGGCCGGGTCAGCAGTATCTCCGGCGCGCCTCTTCGCTTCGGCGACGTGCTGCTGGCCAGCAACGGCCACATCCATCAGGCGCTGCGGGACACCCTGGCCGCCGGAAACACATAGCCGCTCCGCACGGCCCAGAGCAGATCGGAAGAAAGCATTTCCGGAAAGTGGTCCGCCAGCCCCGTCAACTCGTCCCGATCCAGAAACATGGTTTGGGCGATCAGGTCCGACGCGGGCACGGGCACTTCGGCCGCGGGTCCGGCGACGTACAGGCTCACCTGCCGGAATCCCGTGGCCGCCGAGGCCGCCAGAGCGGCGCGCGGCGCAAGCTGCACCCCGCCGATCCCCAGATGTAACGCCAGCAGGCGACGGGCGGCGTCCTCGCGGGCTTCTCCGGCGAGCACCTGACCGGCGGCGGACACGCGCCACAGACCGGAACCGCCGTCCGCTCCGCCGCGCGCCACCAGCACCCTGCCCCGCATGTCGCGCAGGAGCACCAGAACCACGCGGTGCGGCAGGCTCCTGCGCCGGACCTCCGCGCCGGACATGAGCAGCAGCGGCCTGTCGCGGCGGTCGGTCACTTCCACCAGCGTCTGGCCGCGCGTCCGCGTCAGATAAGGATAACGAACCATGAAACAGCCTGCCTTCCCATCTTCCCTCGCCTCCGGGCGGAAACGCGATCCGGAACATCTTCGGACGGACGGTCCGCGCGCGACTTCTCCGCAAGAACTCTGCGTGCGGGCGGAATTTTTCCGGCTGGACGCCGGACATCTGGACGAAGTTCTGGCCCTGGAACAACGCTGCTTCAGCATGCCCTGGACGGCAAAGCAGTTCGGGCTGGCCTTCGAGCAAAAAGTTTTTTCGGTCTTCGGCCTGCGCGCCGGAGGGCGGCTGCTGGCTTACGCCTCCGTATACCATGCGGCGGGAGAACTGGAAATACTCAATGTGGCGGTGCTCCCGGAATGCCGCCGCCGCGGCCTGGGGCGGCGTCTGCTGGGTCTGCTGTTGCAAGTGGCGCGTAAAATGGGCATAACCAGAGCCGTGCTTGAAGTGCGCACCGGCAACGCGCCCGCCATAGCCCTGTACGAGGGCCTGGGGTTCGCGCGCGCGGGGCGGCGGCCCCGCTACTATGCCGACACAGGCGAAGACGCCCTGATTTACACCCTGAATCTTGTCTGAAACGCACCCCGCGCGGTCGCCTTCCCCCTTGTACGGGAAGCCGCTGCGGGTGCAGACTCGCAAAGGACTTTTCGATGAACAAGCTCATGGCTGCCAACTGGAAGATGTACAAGACCGCCGCCGAAGCCGCGGCCACGGCACGTGAACTGGCCGCGCTGCTGGGCGGACGCGCGCCCGAGGGCCGGGATGTGCTGATTTGCCCGCCTTACACGGCCATTGCCGCCGCCGCCGAGGCCCTGCGCGATCTGCCCGGCCTGCGCGTGGGAGCCCAGAACATCTACCCGGAGGAAGAAGGCGCGTTCACCGGCGAAATCGCGCCCGCCATGCTGCGGGACGCCGGAGCCTCCTGGGTGCTGACCGGCCATTCCGAGCGACGGCACATTCTGGACGAAGACGACGCCCTGGTGGGGCGCAAAACGGCCTTCGCCCTGGCCCACGGACTCGGCGTGGTACTCTGCGTGGGTGAAACCCTGCCCCAGCGCGAGGCCGGGCAACTGGCCGACGTGCTGCGCCGCCAACTGGAAACCGGTCTGGCGGACGTGTCCGAAAATCTGCCCGCCGAGTGCCTGGCCGTAGCCTATGAGCCCGTGTGGGCCATCGGCACCGGCAAGGTGGCCGGTCCCGGGGAAATCG
>CASQEL010000400.1 GCA_949427775.1 uncultured Desulfovibrionaceae bacterium | reverse complement strand
GGCGACAGATAGCGCCCCAGGCCCGCCTTCAGCATTGCCGCATCCCGTGTTCCGCCGGAACGCGCGGCGGACGGGCACGTCGGCGCGGCGTTGTCGGCGGGGGCGTTCCCCGGCGTTTCAAAAACGCCCCGGCGTCACAACCCGACATGTTCGCCACACGTCTCGCCGCATGCCCGCGCGCCGAGGGGATCTTCCCAGTCCTTGAACACGGCCTGATAACCGTTGGCGGACAACGCGGCGATCATCTCGTCCACGCTGCGGCGATCGGTGATTTCAAACTGTCCGGCATTTCGAGCGTCCGTGGCGCGGCCGCCCACGGCCGTGGACACGCCCGCCGAAACACGGGTGGCTCCCAGGGCGATCAGATGATCGCGCATGAAGGCGCTCTCGCGACTGGACACCGTGATGCCCGCGCGCGGCAGAAAACAGCGCAGCGCCGTCACATACTGGACGAACAGGCGGTCGTCCACGGCATGGGGCACGTCGAACTGTCCCTCGTGGGGGCACATGCGCGGCACGGACACGCTGATGTCCACGCCGGGAAAGGTCCGCTGCAACCACCAGGCGTGCAACCCGGTGCAGAAGGCGTCGTGCAGGAAGACGTCGAGCCCCAGCAGCGCGCCGATGCCCACGGAACGCATCTCCGCCGCGGCCGCGCGGCCCGGCGCGTCGAGACGGAAGGCATAGTCCCGTTTGGGACCGGCCGGGTGCAGCCAGGCGTACAGTTCGGGATTGTAGGTTTCCTGGAACATGGTCATGCTGTCCACGCCGTGGCGGACGAGCATGCGGTACTCCTCCTCGGTCATGGAATAGACTTCGATGCCGATGGAGGCGAACAGCGGCTTGATGCGCGCGGCCACGGACGCGATATATTCCGGCGAGGCGATATGCCGGGCGTCGCCGGTGAGCAGCAGAATGTGCTCCAGGCCCGTGGCCGCGATGGCCCGGGCTTCGGCCTCGGCCTCGTCCACGTCGAGGTGGCGGCGGGGCTGCCTGTTGCGGGCGTTGAACCCGCAATAGCGGCACTGGTTGGTGCAGTGATCGGAAAGATACAGCGGTGTGAACAGGTTTACCGCCCGACCGAAGCAGCGCAACGTTTCCTCATGCGCCCGACGCGCCATGGCTTCCAGATGTTCCAGTGCCGCGGGCGTCAGCAGGATCAGAAAATCTTCCGGCCGCAGCGTCCGCCGATGCAGCACGCTCAGCACGGCGTCGCCGTCCGCGGAAGCCGCCAGGGCTTCGCGCCGCTCGCGGGGCCAGTCCCGCAAAAATGTTTCAAACGTCCGCATGGCTACCTTCCGAGAAATCCGGTCAACGGGGAGGAGGCCACGGCCTCGCCGGAACGCCGTGCGCCGAGCCCGGCGCGCCAGGCCGCGCGGCCCGCCTCCACGGCGGCCCGGAACGCGGCGGCCATGCCCACGGGATCAGGAGACGAGGCGATGGCCGTGTTGACCAGACAGGCGGCCGCGCCCATTTCCATGGCCTCGCAAGCCTGCGACGGACGGCCGATGCCCGCGTCAACGATGACGGGCAGGTCTATTTCCTCGATCAGAATGCCGATCATTTCCCTGGTGCGCAGTCCCCGGTTGGTGCCGATGGGCGCACCCAGCGGCATGACAGCGGCCGCTCCGGCGTCCGCCAGACCGCGCGCCACATACAGATCCGGATTGATGTACGGCAGCACGACGAACCCGTCCCTGACCAGTTGTTCCGTGGCCTTGAGGGTGCCGTAGCCGTCGGGCAGCAGATGGCGGGTGTCGGCGATGACCTCGATCTTGATCCAGTTGCCGCATCCCGCCGCGCGGGCCAGATGCGCCAGGCGCACGGCTTCCTCGGCGGTGCGCGCGCCCGAGGTGTTGGGCAGCAGCCGCAAATGTTTGGGAATATGGGACATGATGCCCTGACCGCCCTTTTCCACCCGGCGCAGAGCCACGGTGATCACCTGCGCGCCCGACGCTTCGGCCACGGCGGGAATGAGGCTGTCGGCGCCGTATTTGCCGGTGCCGATGAACAGACGGCTGGACAGGGGTTCCCCCCCGATAATGAAAGAATCGTTCGTATCCATGATGGCCTGCCTTTCAGAGTTTCGCGATTTCGTCTTCGGGCCGACGGGTAAAAAAGATGACGGACATGAACGCTGACCCTAGAGTATTTTCAGGTTGAAATGCGCTCTTGGGGGCTGCTCGCCCCCAAACCCCT
>CASQEL010000399.1 GCA_949427775.1 uncultured Desulfovibrionaceae bacterium | reverse complement strand
AGTATCATGCAACAGGCGTCCTTGTTTGGGGAATGGGCAGGGGCGCGGGGAAAGGCGGCGGCATGCCGATGCGGTCGCCGGGAAGGCGTGAGGGGCCGGAAAGACGCAAGGAGGTTCCTTCGCGCTTTTGCGGGAAAGACGCAGGCGCGGATCGGGCGGTTCGTCGAAACGCGGCAATGCCGAGGCCGCCGGAGGAACCGTACACGGCTCCGTCGGTGCGGCGAATGTGCGTATTTTCCGGCAACACAACGATACAGTAAAGGTATAAAACGCGAAATAGCGTTTCGGCGCGGGCCTGAATCAAACGTATCAGTCGAAATCGGCCAACAGCGCGTCCAGATGAAGCGGTTCCACGGGCGCATGGCGGATTTCCGTCCGCAACCGGACCACGGCCTCCTGCAGATGCGGCGAAGACACGCCGTTGCGTATGGAGCTGTGGGCTTCCATGAAGGCCGCCAGCGTGTCGCATGCCTTGATGAGGCGACCGTCCTTGGGGTCCAGGGCGTCCGCGTTGCACCGCTCGTGGAGTTCCTCGAACGAGTCGAGTCTGCATACGGAACCGTCGGGATTGCGGATGGTTTCGTGGAACTCCGATCCGGTGGCAAGGCCCAGATAATAGCCCAGTCGCGCCGCCAGCTCGCTGTACCCCGCGTCTTCCAGAGGCCGGAAAATGCGGCGGCTCAGCTCCTCTTCCTCGTAGTCGCGGATCAGCGCGGGCAGGCTGTCCACAGAGCGTTTGACCGGCGAGATGATGTCCCTGGTCAACAGTTCCGGCATATCATGGAACAGGCCGCAGAAAAAGTCATTATTGCGTCGTGCCGTGCAGGCGCCCACGGTGAGGCTGAAAAAATAGGCGTAGCTCGCTACCAGAAACATGTGTCCCAGAACGGAGGTGGTGGGAATGCGCGGCGCCTGCGTCCAGCGGATCTGAAAACGCAACTGTCCGCAGAGATTGGCGAAGCGCCCCAGAGCGTGCCCCCGGTCCAGCAATTCGGGCATGCCCGGCAGATCCCGGAAGGCGTCCAGGCGCGCCTTGAAGGACGCGTCGATCTCCGGCATTTCATCGTCGAAATGCTTGTTGAGCGGTTGAATCAGACGGAATTCCCATTGCGAGGCGTACAGGTGGGCTGCCGTCAGGATGCGGCAGGCCGGGGAGGCGCTGTCTCCCTGATGATGATATTCGCGCATCCGCTGCCAGAACGCCTCGTCCAGCGGACGGACCACGGGTTCCAGTTCCCGCAGCACATGCTCGGTGAGCTGGCGGTAGTGCTCCGTGTTTTCCTTGATACGGTAAAACACCGGCGGCTTGATGTCGGTGATCACAAGCCGGTAGAAATAGTCGAACAGCCCGCCTTCGATGATGTCCCGCCCCAGCAGCAACGCTTCCCTGGGGGGCAGGGCGCGGGCGCTTTCGTGCCAGAGCACGAACGCCAGAATCATTTTATGGGCCTGTTTGTCCACTTCCCACAGTTCCGCGGGGCGGAGTTTGTCGTTCCAGCGCAGCATACAGGAACCGGAAAAAACAAGCTGCAGCAAACTCTTACGGATGCCGTGCATGAAAAACCTCCGGGAAGGGCAAAAAAGATTGCGGAAAACACCTAAAAAACGCTTGGCAGTATAGGTGCTGGTGGTGTAAAGTACAAGGGTTTGTGGCTCCTTTTTACCGTGCCGTTGTCCTGTCACCCAGCCCCGTTATGTTTCTGCTTGACAAACGTCGGTGATTTTCCGTAAAGGAGCGTTTTTTCGATCCGCACTTGTGAGGAGTTATTCCCATGAAGACGTTCAGTCCCACTCCCAAAGACATCAACCGTGAATGGTTCGTGGTTGATGCGCAGGAAAAAATTCTCGGGCGCCTGGCTTCGCAGATTGCCCATCGCCTGCGCGGGAAGCACAAGCCCGAATACGCGCCGCATATGGACAACGGCGATTTCATTGTTGTCGTGAACTGCGAAAAGATCAAGGTCACCGGCGCCAAGCTCGCCCACAAGAAGTACTACCGCTACTCCGGGTACGTGGGCGGCCTCAAGACCGCCACGCTCCAGAACGTGCTGGACAAGAAGCCGGAACTGGCGCTGATGCACGCGGTCAAGGGCATGCTGCCCAAAAACAGCCTGGGCCGCGCCATGCTGAAAAAATTGAAAGTGTATGCCGGGCCCGCGCATCCTCACCAGGCCCAGAACCCCAAGTCCCTGAACCTCCCGTACTAGG